>JAUUWK010000005.1 GCA_030589055.1 Candidatus Bathyarchaeota archaeon
ACCGAGATAATTGTCCTCTAATGGGAATGTTTTCTGATTTCAACATCACTTTGCAAGGAAAAACGTACTATGTCGCTACTGTGTGCAATTCAACAGTCTCCAATTTCACATTTGGAATCGGACAAGAGACAGGAAACAAAATAGTGCGCTTCACTGTCACAGGCAAAGACAGCACAGTTGGTTTCTGCAGAATCATGATCCCTACTGAACTGATGAACCATCCATATATCGTACTGGTCGACGCAGAAGAGATCGTTCCAACTAAACTTAATATTTCAAGCCAGACATATGTCTATCTATACTTCACTTATATCCATGACAGCCATACCATTACAATAATTTCCTCCAAAACGCTGCATCTTTACTACGAACTACTTGACAATTACTACGAACTACTCGACAAATACAACAAGCTGGAAACAGATCTGTACAATCTAAACGCGACATATCATGACTTTTTGAGTGATTACTTTGTTTTGTTGAGTAATTTCAGTGAGCTTCAGCTAAGTCATTTGGAATTGAATAGTTCTTATTACAGTTTTTTGAGTGATTACTTTGTTTTGTTGAGTAATTTCAGTGAGCTTCAGCTAAGTCATTTGGAATTGAATAGTTCCTATCAGGAACACCTATCAGATTACTCCCAAAACCTCCACAACATCCGAAATCTCATTTACATCTCGGCAGCCACAACAGCAATCTTCATAATAACTACCGTCTACCTATCAAAAAGCGCCCACGCAAGTAAGACTAAGATTCTCGAAGAGGCCGAAAAAAAACGCATGCTCTAATATGTACACATTGATGCACAGCCTGCACGTGAACCCCTACATTCGCGAAGATTGTTTAAAATGGAAAAACTCTGTCCATCACGAAAAACACACTTGGAATCCTTTCTTTTCTTCTAAAGCTGAGGTTCTCAGCGCTTTCCAGACAATCTGCTCATTAATGAAACCATAAACACGTATCCCATCTCAGCATATTCCGAGAAGATTTCTTTTAATCTCTCTTTTGAAGAGAGAACAGCAAAACCATTATTCCTGTAATACTTAAGAAACACATCTATATCCTTAAGTGAGTAAATACTGCAAGCATTCAAAATTTAGGAGGAATGACATTGCCTCGAAAATTTACGTATGCTAATGCGGGTGTCGATAGAGATTTGAGAGCTGAATCTAAAAAGGCACTAAGAACGCTGGAGAAAACCTACAGATTCAGCCATTACGGTAGAGTTGTTCAACTTCCCTATGGAAATATCTTTCCTTTCGGGAAAAATTGTTACTTAGACTTCGTTATTGAGGGAGTTGGTACAAAGGTTCTTGTTGCTCAATTGGCTGAAAAATATGACACTATTGGAATTGACGGAGTCGCTGTGGCTGTTAATGATGTTATTCGTTCTGGGGCCCAGCCCTTAGCGGTTGTGGATAACATTCATGCGCAGGTTTCAGACCTCACCCTAGTTAGGGAGTGGATGAAAGGCATAGCGAAGGGGGCAATGGAAGCCGAATGCATCGTGTCAGGCGGAGAAATAGGTGACGTAGCTGAACTCGTAAAAGGCTTGATGGAAGGAACAGGCTTTGACATGATTGTTGCTGCCATAGGAGAAGTTTTAAGTGAAAAAGTAATTTCTGGAAGAAACATTAGAAACGGCGACGTGATTATAGGTTTTCGGAGTTCTGGGATTCACAGTAATGGCGTGTCACTGGCAAGGAAGATCTTGTTTAAACGGTGGGGTGGAAGATATGACGCCTACGATATTCCAGAGGGATTGGACAGGGAAATAGTCTATGAGGTTCTGGAGCCAACGAGAATATATGTTAAGCCGTTGCTTGAAGTTGCAGAAGAGGTTAAAGTGAAAGCTGCAGTGCACATAACTGGTGATGGATACTTGAAGTTTGACCGTCTAACAGAGCTCTCTGAAGGCATAGGGTTCGAATTCAATTGCTTTGAACCTCAACCAATCTTTGAGTTGATCCAAGAAACCGCTTCTGAACTAGGCGGCATAATAACAGATGAGGAGATGTTTAAAACTTTCAACATGGGATGGGGATTTGCAATAATAGTGGATGAAGCAGACAGAGATAAATCAGTAGATGCTCTGGAGAAAACTGGAACGCCAGCAGAGGAAATAGGCAAAGTAACCGAGTCTGAAGGGATCAAGATTATCTTCAAAGATAAAGGATTAGCTCTAGGATGAAACAAAAAAATGGTCCTAATGCGTAATTTCCTTTAATCAGTCTAACCGCTTAGTATCTTGCAATAAGTAAATAGCAAATGGGAAGCTTATGCAATGCATCTTGGGAATGTTGTTGGTCTGGACTTTGATAAGATGTTTAAGTATTTGCTGTTCTTTTCTTTCACCCGTTAATACAGTTTAAAAATGGGGAAGCTGTGAGAAGTTTCAGCCTGTCCATCCGAATAGCGCGCGCGAATGTGTACTGCGAACTCCACATTTCCCAAAATCTAGTAATTTCGGTTTCTTTGTCTCCGTGCTCACTGTTACGAATGACTTTGAAGTCACAAATCTGGGTAACCAGCGCGTGTCATGGGAAGTACTGACTTTGCATCCTGCAGGAAAATCTGGAACGCAAAAGGAATAAATGGGGCACGCGACCATTGTGATGAATTAAGATTCGAACAAAGACGAAAAATCGTGAAACATTTTTTGCCTCATTGGTGATAAAAGTGTTTAAATCCTTTAGTTCTCAACCTTAGCCTATGAAGTATCAGTTGAAAATTGAAGTCAGCTTAAAACCGGGGCACAGCGACCCGGAAGGTGAAACCACAGCACATTTGCTGAAGGAACTAGGTTACAAAGTTGAAAAGGTGAACGTCAGCAAAATTTACAGTGTGGTTCTTGACGCTGAATCAGAGAAAGAGGCTGAAACGAAAGCAGAGGAAATGTGTAGGAGACTTCTGGCAAATCCAACTAAAGATAATTATGCGATTGTTATTGAGGAAGAAAAATGACTTGCAGCCTTTACATCCACAGAAAGACGCCTTTCCCGCTCTTTGAAATAAATATACTTGAGACTAATGAACAACAGCTTTTAGAAATCAGCCGAGAAACAGGTGTAGGCTTAAACTTACAAGAGATGAAAGCTGTTCAAGAGTACTTTAGAAAGCGAAAACGGAACCCAACTGATGTTGAACTTCAAACCATTGGGCAAACTTGGTCTGAACACTGTTGCCACAAGACTTTCAAAGGCAAAATAAAATTTTATGGAAAAGAAATCGACAGCCTCTTCAAAACGTACATCTCAAAAGCTACAGAGGAGATTAATCCAAGCTGGTGCTTTTCCGTTTTCGAAGACAACGCCGGGATAATTCATTTTGATAAAGACTATGGAATAGCAGTCAAAGTAGAAACACATAATCATCCGTCAGCCATAGAGCCCTTCGGCGGTGCAGCTACAGGAGTAGGCGGCGTAATCCGTGACGTTTTAGGCGTTTGGGCAAACCCGATTGCTTGTACGGATGTTTTAGGCTTCGGCCCTTTAGATTACGATTATGAAAAGCTTCCTTCAGGCGTAAAGCATCCGAAGTATGTTTACATGGGTGTCGTGGCAGGTATTGGAAGCTATGGCAATAACATGGGAATTCCAACGGTGAATGGAGCCATATATTTTGATGAAAGCTATGTTGGAAATGTCGTTGTATATTGTGGATGTATAGGACTGCTTCCATTGAAAAAGTTTAGGAGAAACGCGAAACTAGGCGACGTAATAATTTTGGCTGGAGGCAAAACGGGCAGAGATGGCATTCACGGCGTAACGTTCGCATCTGCCGAGTTAACGGAAAAGTCAGAAGAGATTTCCAGACCAGCAGTACAGATTGCAAACCCAATTGAGGAGGAAAAGCTGAAGAGGGCGATTATTGAGATTCGCGATTTGGAGTTTGCTTCAGCAATAACTGATCTTGGCGGAGGCGGCTTATCTTCAGCTTTAGGTGAAACAGCGAAGAGGTTCGGTTACGGTGCTGTTGTTGAGCTTGAAAAGGTTCCTTTGAAGTATCCGGGTTTGGCTCCTTGGGAAATTTACGTTTCTGAATCTCAGGAAAGGATGCTTTTGGCTGTGCCCAATGAAAATCTTGCGCGTGTTTTAGAAGCTTTTGAGAAGGAAGATGTTGAAGCCTCAGCTATCGGAAAACTCACTACAGATAGGGTTTTACGAATTTACTACAAAGGCGAAAAAGTTGCAGAATTGGATATTCCGTTCCTTTTTGAACCGCCCAAAATCACGCGAACCGCAGAGTACAAGCCGAGAAACCTTGAAGACCGAAAATTTCCAGAACCAGCAAATCTAACTGAAACACTCATGCAGCTTTTGTCTTCACCTAACATAACGAGTAAAGAAAGCATAGTACGTACATACGATCATGAGGTGAAAGGAAACACCGTGCTTAAGCCGTTACACGGCGAATATGGCGGCCCGAACGATGCAGCTGTAATAAAGCCTTTGGAAGATTCTTGGAAGGGCATAGCAGTTTCGTGTGGAATGAACCCGGATTACGGGAAGATTGATGCTTACTGGATGGCTGCATCAGTAATAGATGAAGCGATACGGAATAACGTGGCTGTCGGCGGCAGAAGAATAGCCCTACTCGACAACTTCACGTGGGGGAATCCTGAACGACCAGAAAGATTGGGCAGCCTAGTGAAAGCCTGCGAAGCATGTTACGATTTCGCGACAGCTTTCAGAACGCCCTTCATTTCTGGCAAAGACAGTCTATACAATGAATCTCCGCTTGGTCCTATTACGCCAACACTTTTAATCACAGCTTTGGGCATAGTTCCAGACATTCGCTCAGCTGTTTCAATGGATGTTAAGGCTCCAAAGAACATAATCTACATAGTTGGACAAACATTCAAAGAACTAGGCGGCTCAGAATACTACAAGCTGAAAGGATTTCTCGGCAACACTGTGCCTAAAGTGCGATCTAACCGTGCGATAAAAACATTCAAAGCCATTACTGAAGCGATTGATTTAGGGTTGGTTAAGGCTTGTCATGACTTGTCTGAGGGTGGCTTAGCCGTGGCTGCTGCAGAGATAGCTTTCGCTGGTGGACACGGAATGGAATTGGATTTGCAAAAAGTTCCACGCGAAGCACTAAATCGCAACGACTTTGTTCTTTTCTCCGAGTCTAACAGCCGCTTTCTAGTTGAAGTTTCGGAAAAGACCCGAGAGGATTTTGAGGATTTGATGAAGGAAAAAGTCTATGCTGAGTTAGGTAGGGTAACGAAGACCCCGCGTGTATGCATTTATGGATTAGATGGGGAAGTTGTTGTGGATGCTTCTGTTAGTGAGTTGTTGGTTAGTTGGAAGCGAACGTTATGCAGTGGGGTTTAAGTCGTGAAACGTGAGGAGATAAGGGTTTGCGTTTTACGTGTGGGTGGAACAAACTGCGATGCGGAAACTGAACGCTCGTTTGAAGAGTTGGGTGTTAAAGCTGAAATTGTGCATGTAAACGAGTTGGTTAAACGTGGAAGCCTTTTGGAATACAGCGTTCTAGTCTTTCCGGGAGGCTTCTCTTATGGGGATTACGTGCGCGCTGGTGCGATATGGGCGAAATTGATACTTGCCAAATTAGGCAAAGAGTTGAAAGCTTTCGTTGACGAGAACCGCTTAATTCTTGGTATTTGCAACGGTTTCCAAGTGCTTGTTGAGGCTGGTTTGCTTCCGGGGTTCGAAGGGATAAGCCCCTATCCAGAGGCAGCTCTAGCCACTAATTTTCCACCCGGCTACAATTGCCGATGGGTTTACATCAAACACGAAAACAATGGAAAATGCGCATTTACGGGGAAAATCCCTAAAGGAAAGATTCTACGAATGCCAGTTGCACATTCAGAGGGCAGGTTCATATTCGCTAAAGAAAGGGATAAGCAATGTTTGGAAAAGCTTTATGAGAACGACCAGTTGGTTTTCAGGTACTGCGACAAAAACGGTGAATACGCTGAGAGCAGGTTTCCAACGAATCCGAATGGTTCTTTCCATGACATAGTGAGCATATGCAATCCAGAGGGAACAATATTTGGTTTGATGCCTCATCCTGAACGGGCCTTTCATTGGTGGCAGCAACTGGACTGGACCAGGCAAGAGAGAATGCCTCAATATGGTGATGGAAAACTGATTTTTGAAAGTCTGATCGAGTATCTAACGAAGAAGTTCTAAATCTTCAATCTGTGGTAGCCCAGGTCTAGCACCCATTTTCGTTATGCATCTTGAAGCAACAAAATTCCCTATTCTCCCACACTCGTACAGGCTTTTGTCCGATATTAACCCGTAAAGAAAACCTGCACAAAAGGCATCTCCAGCACCCGTTGTGTCAACAACCTTAACTTCAAACGTCTCTATCAAGTGGCTTTCTCGCCCGTCTGTTACATAGCAACCTTCGTTACCTAATTTAACGGCAACTATCTTCACACCTTTTTTAAGTAAAACCTCTGCACCCTTTCCATAGTCACCTGTGCCTGTTAACAGTTCAAGTTCTTTCGCGTTCGGCATAAAAACGAAAGTCTTTTTAATTATAGGCTCCAGTGCAGTTCCTTTTCTTGCGTATAACTCTCCAGGATCAAGGCTCAATTTGACGTTTTCTGGAAGTATCTTGACAAGCTTTTTCTGTGTTTGGACGGATTTTTCTCCAATGAAGGATGTTAAATGCAGAAATCTGGCTTTGGAGGCGTATTCCTTGTTTATTTCGCTGAATTCTATTGTGTCGTTTACGCCTGGATCCACATACAATGCTCTTTCGCCTTTTCGTTCCACAAAACCCATAACTGTTCCGCTTCGCCCATGCCTTAGTTTTGTTATGCCGTTTGTGTCAACGCCTTCTCTGCGGAAATCCTCAATCAACATTTTGCCTTCTCTGTCCTCAGCAACTTTTCCAATAAACCCTACTTCACAGCCAAGTCTTGCTAAGCCTACTATGGTGTTGGCTGCAGAGCCTCCGCATGCTTCCTTGAAATCTATTACAAAACTTTCCCCATCTGCTGTGGCTATTCTGTTAACTTTGAAGAGTTTATCTACGTTGAGACCGCCGAAGCCAACAGCGTCAAAGCTGGTCATGGGAACAGCTCGCGCAGATAAATCTTGTAGTCGCCTAGTTTTCCACCGTAATTGCCAGCTGAAATTTTCACAACACCATCAACATCTAATGCTGCTTCCATGCCAGCCTTCATGGCTTTTTTCACCGTTTGCATTGAAACTCCGTTGATCACTATTTCCGGGATGTAGTTGACGCTTTTCGGCACCTTTGAGTCTTCGCCAAGTTTCTTTCTTAGTGATGGACAGAAAGGATGGTTTGTTGTGGGTCCTATCCAAGGAAAGCTCGTTTCTGTTTTTGAACCAGCCGAGCAGATATCAAAGGGTGTTACTACCCCTTCAATGTTGTCTATTGCCTGTAGCGCTTTTTCGCCCGCTTTTTTCAGGGCTTCTTTTGTTTTGCACATTATCCAGAAGTTGGCGCCCATAACTCCACGGGAATATCCCAAGTATTGTTCAATTATGAAGTCTGGAACCATTATCGGCACAACTATTACGTTGCGTCTGTAACGCTTTTCCAACCATTCATAGCCGTCTCCACAATGTCCCACGCGTTCTATCATGTCGATTTTGCCTTCTGCATCAGGCAAAGCGTCAAAAACAGCAGTGAAGGGTTTAACGAGGATATCTTGGCGAATTCTGTAGGATAGCTCGATTTCAAATTTTTTCAGAGAGTCTGAGAATGGTTTTTTTGGGTTTATTCCTCCCCAAAATTGCAGTATTGCACCTTTACGTTTGTCAGGAGTTTCTTTCTTGCCCAGCCATTTTTCTATTCCGCCTTCAACTCTACCGATGACTATGGATGGTGTGGCTGTAGAATCTTCAGCCGCTTTCCTCACTGTTTCCTCGTCATCAGCGGTAACTATTACTCGGCTGAAAATTCCTTCAAAAGCTTCTGCATAAATCTCTTCTATTTGGGTGTTCTCAACCATTTAACCCAGTCTCCCTATGACTTCTCCTCTGACCTTTTTTCTAAATTCACTACTCTCTTTTGCCAGAACCTCCATATTCTCGTTTGTTATTATTTTAACTTTAGGCAGTTCCCTTGGATACA
The DNA here is from genome assembly GCA_030589055.1 of Candidatus Bathyarchaeota archaeon. Classification (GTDB taxonomy): domain Archaea; phylum Thermoproteota; class Bathyarchaeia; order Bathyarchaeales; family Bathycorpusculaceae; genus SOJA01. Next base: position 8,092 of record JAUUWK010000005.1, read on the forward strand.
GCTCGAAGAGACGATTAAGTAGGGCTGGGCTAACTGAACTTTTTTCCAGTTCTTCACGATTCCATTTTTCCATTAAGCCTAGGATTTCCCGTTTTCCAAACCTGCAGAAAACATCTGCGATTATCGCTGTTACAATGCTGTTCTCAGATAAAACTGCTATTTCAGCATTTCTTATGGCGTATTGGTTGCCGTTAAAAGAGATTGCTAAGCCCTCGTTCTCCTTCACCAGCTTGAAAGTTTCCATATCTGTTATGCTGTCACCCACATACATGACGTTTGACAAGTGAATGCTTACTTGTTCAGCAACACTCCTTGTAGCAGCAGCCTTTTCCGCGCCGCCTACAGTGTTAACCTCGCGAAAAATTTTCCCAGACTTCATGTTTGCTATTTTCTTCCAGAAAATCTCGTCGAGTTGTTGGATTGTTTTCCCATATTCTTCTGGAAAATCGTTTAGGCACTTTACTCCAGAGGAAATTTCGATTATGGGCATTTGTGAAACTTCTCTTGCAAGCTCTTTCAATCGGGTTTTCTCCTCTTCTGTTATGTCGTATTTGTCTATGCTCAGTTTTGTGCAGTAAGTGTTTTCACATGGAAAGTTTAGGGCTTGACATAAAGCCTTTATGTAATGTTCGTAGCTTGTGCTGATGATGAATGCGTGAGCTATGTCTTGAACGTACTGCAATGTGTCTTTAACGTTTGGAATCAAAACAAGGCTTTGAGCTGAAAACTCCCGCATTTTTCGGTCTGTGACGCCATAAGCCTTTAGGAAGGGTAGAATGAGTTTCAAAGTATAGCCAGCGTTGTAGCCGGGTCTTCTTAAAACGTCTGCGAGCACGTCGTCATATCTGCTTATAACTGTGAAGAGTTTATCTCCGTTTGGAACGAAACGGGACGTTATTTCAAATGCGTTATCGTTTTTGGAGATTGGTCCTTCGCAGTCTGAGATAAAGACTCTTTTCACTGTTCACGCCGCCTCAGCTCTTCCATATGTCGTATGCTCTTTTCTATGTGCTGCTTTGAGGCTATGTCCGTTCTATGCCACAAGGCACCGCCTTTTATCGCATTTAAGCCTTCCAAAGAAAATTGTCTAGCCTCCTCGATGTTTTCACCTATGCCTATGACAGATACAGCCCTGGATCTGAGCACGTAATTTTCTCCGTGACGCAGTTCCATGGAAGCTGGATACACACGGATTCTTTCACCGTATTTTCTAGTAAGCTTGTAAGCCTTCGTTAGGTCAACTGGTGTGGCTATTTCTTCCTTGTTTATAAGGTTTGGATAAACGTTCATGTATCCACCATAGTTTGGCGGAACCTTGTAGGTTAAGACTGTTGATGCTTTTTCCAATTCTACGCGTGTTAGGTTTCCTTCTAGGATTTTGAAGCAAACATCAACAAAATCGCTTTTCAAAATCGGCAGAATATTCATTATTTCTGGATCTCCTGGGCGGCTGTTGTTTTCGAGGATTCTGGGTCCTCTGCCTGTGTGGATGAAGGCCACGTAGAAGGGCATTCCTCTCAGGGCCTTGTTATCTCCGGCTTTCCATTTTTTAAAAATCTTGTTGATGATTTCTCCTTCTTTGTTTCTGTCAGCATCAGTCATGAACGGCAATACATCACCAACATCTTTGTATGAGCCCATGCCACCAGTGTTTGGTCCTTTGTCGCCGTCGAAGGCACGTTTGTAATCTCTTGTTTCCGGCAAGGATACTATGTGTTTACCATCACAGAAGGCTTGGAAGCTGGATTCTTCGCCTTCTAGTTTTTCTTCTACAATGACTGATCCATGTTGGAAATTTGCCATGAAATGTTCAAAAAGGTGTTCGCGGGCTGTGAAGTGGTCACCCCATACCCCCACGCCTTTTCCAGCCGCTGGGTTGTCTGGTTTAACAACAGCGTTATTTTCAAGTTCGTCAAGCCAATCGTAAACAGCCTTTTTTATTTCCCCTTGGCTTTTGTAGTTTCTTGGGCTGAAAACTTTGAATTTCGGGTTTACTTCTGGCACAATCTCTTGGAATAGTTGTCGCTGGGCAACTTTGCTTGCTTCTATGGCGTATTCTTTTGTCGGACAGATCAGGGGTATGTTTGTTCGTTTTTCAACAAGGTTGCGTACACCGTTTATTATGGGTTTTTCTGGACCAACTATACCGAAATCTATATTGTCCTTGTTTGCTTCTGCAAATCTGCAGATTTCCTCCACGTTTAAGTCAGATATAACAATGTGTTTGACTGATTTTTTCACGTTGAAGGGGTTTCGCTGTTTATCAGCGATATAGAGTTTCACATCATAGTTTGTGCTTCGTTTGAAAGCATCAACCATAGCTGCAGCTCTCGAACCGTAAGAAACAACCAGTATGCCTACTTTCTCCATAACTAACCCATCAGATTGCAAGAATAAACATGAAAACCCTAATTTAATCTCGTCACTGTGCCTTTTCCACGGCTTCTACTATCTCGTAAAGTCTTCCCCTTTCTTCGTAGCCTTTCAAGAATCTTTTCTTCATTTCATCTGCTATTTTTTGTGCTAGTGGCGTTGGGTATTTACCTGTTATGCACGCCAAGCATAGTTGGTTTCGACTGAAGTCTGTTGCCTTCATAAAGCCTTCTATTGACTGGTAGCATATGGCGTCTACGCCTACGATTTTTGCTATTTCTTCGGAGCTGTGTTTTGAGCCTATCAGTTGGCCATATGTTGCCATATCTATTCCGTAAAAGCATGGCCCGATTATGCACGGAAAAGTTATGAACAGGTACACTTTTTTGACTCCCATTTCGCGCAGTCTCTTCACTATGGCTTTCGTTGTGTCACCCCTGACTATGCTGTCGTCAGTAACTATTACTCGTTTTCCCTTAACTTTTGGTGCTAGGATGTTGATCTTCTTGTCAATTGTTGAATACCGCTCTCTATTAAGCAGAATGAAAGCCCTTTCTGTTACATAACGGTGTCTGCGAGAGGCCCTTTCCCATCTTAGGCCAGACTCTTCATGAACACCTAAAGCCGCGTCATCCCCAGTCTCCGGCAAAGAAAGAATCACATCTGCATCCTTAACGACATCTGGATTCTCCCTAACAAGATTCCTCCCAAACTCTTCACGGATTTCATAAACATACTTATCGTCAAAACGTGAATCAGGTCTTGCAAAATATGCAAATTCGAAAGCGCAAAAGGCCTTACGCCTATTATTAACTAATTTTTCTCTTCTGAAGCCTTCTTTTGAAACAGTTACAAGTTCGCCTGCTTCTACTTCAAAATCTCTTTCGAATCCGTTTACGTCTAGGCCAACTGTTTCTGACGAGAAAGCGTATGTTAAGTGGTCTTTACTGCGGCCAGCGGATAACGGTCTTATTCCGTATGGGTCTTTGAAGGCGAAGAATCGCCCATCTTTTGTTATGCCGGCTACTGAGAAGGCTCCTTCAATTTCTTGCATGCATGTTTCAACGGCTGAGGATAGATCTTTGCCTTTTCTTAATTCGATTAGGAGTTTGTGGCAGATTAGGTCTGCGTCACATTCATAAGAGAAGCTGGGAAATTCCTTGTTTATTTCTTTTTTAAGTTGGAATGTGTTGACGACATTTCCGTTGAAAGACACGGCTAGTTTCAAGCCGTTCTTTGAGGCTGTGACTGGTTGTGTGCCTTTGATTAATGATTCTTCGTCTGTTTTCCCAGAGGTTGTGTATCTGACGTTTCCGATGCCTACGTGTCCAGGCAATCGCCCGAACCACTCTTGAATCGCGCTTGTTTTCAGTTTCGGCACTAGATCTAAACTTCTGTGAATATGAAATTTCTCATTGTTGTAGGTGAGGAAGCCATGGGACTGGTGGCCCCTATGATTTTGGACCCTCAAACCCCAATATAATAAGGGAAATATGGACTGTTTTTGGAAGCTTATTGCCCCGAATACTCCACACGCGATTTTTATTTGTTCTCCCATATTTGGCAGTAGAAGGCGGTTATTTATCAGCTTTTATAACATTTTTAATTCAAAATACTCAAAACACGCATAGGTTCTGACAAGCTCAGAGAAGGATTTTACGCACTCATAATACCTACACACATATCATAGTATGGAACCCTAGATAAGATACTATACTTGGGTACATCAAAGGGAATTGAAGAACTACAATTTGGAGATATTTTGATAGGAGAATCTGGAACTTAGCGTTCTTTGGTTTTACTCTCCACTTATCCGCATTGTATTACGAACGCCCACGGAAGTCGGCTTAGACACAAGGATAGAAACTTAACTTATCTATTTTTGTCAGATGCATCTTGGCTTGGTACAAAAGGATCGGACTATTCGATTACATGGTCGTAGGAGGGTCTGGAGGACACTTGTCACCTAATTATTTTGACACGATCTTTATCCCTGGTTTTCCAGAGGATTTTCAAGAAAAGATTGCCGATCTATACTCTAAAAGGAATGGTGATTCAGGTGTGGCTCAACTCAATAAACAGAGAATAACTCTTAGGAGACGACTTGATGCAGTTCTGGACGACATTGCAAACAATAAACCTATTACTCAGAAAGCAACAGTTTGAGAGATCTCGCCACTTGATGATGACACAACCCCTGCTAACTTATCCCTAGTAAGTTAACAGTATCCGTTGATATCATAGATCTAACTAACAAAGAAGCCCAGAGTTTTGATTACGTTTTCAGATACGATTTGAGAGCCTTTGAAGACATGATAAACAGATTGGGATTTAAAACCTTGGCAAGGAATACAGTAGGGCGAATGTTGCAGTATCTCTGGGCTTGTTTACCTCTTTGGGAGTCTGAAACGTTAAATTTGCATATTGACTATTTTACTGTGTTTGAGGTTATTGTTAGTTCTGCGCCGTTGATTACGTGTATCCACCGGTCCAGTGTCTCATAAGAACCATCGTAGTAGACTATTAGTCTTGCGACTGAGTCCATTGGAGCATCCTCTGGAACATCTCCATTCCAAGTTAGAGCTTTCTTACTGCAAGGCTTAAGAGTCAAGTTTTGTGATGTGCCGCTCCAACTCCATGCTTCACATTCAAAGGCTATGTTAACAGACCATGTACCATCGTTTTCTCCAGTGTTCTTGAATGTAATTTCCACAATGAAAGCTTCACCTTGCGCCTTTTCAACTATCCTACCGTCACCGCTGCACGCTAAACAAGCTAAGGGTTGATCTTCTGAACCCGCACCTGAAAAACCAAGTGTAATAACTAGTGTAACCACTGCAAGAGACAATAAAACATATCTTTTCTTCATTTACCCCTCCTCCTTCATAACAAGTAAATGGAGACAGTCTGCTTTATCCGTTCTGTAGAATTCTTCTATAACACAGAAATAGAGCATTCTCCAAGCATAGGTTTCCATGTAAAAAATATAGGGTGTCTAGATTCTAACGGAAAAATTTACGGATAAATTTTCACGGTGTAAGCCTAAATTGGTCTCTCGGATAAAGCGTGACTTCTCTTATGTTCTTTTTCCCAGTCAGCATCATCGTCAACCTTTCTAAGCCTACAGCCCATCCTGCATGAGGCGGCATACCATAATCAAAAGCCTGTAAATGATACTTGAAAGATTCCGGGTTTAAACCCTGGTCCTTCAACCGCTTTGTCAGAAGCTCCTTAGATGCTATTCTCGTTCCGCCGGAAGCAAGCTCTATCCAGCTCCACATCAAGTCAAACGCTTCAGAAAGCTCTGGGTTATCATCCCGCGGCTTAATGTAAAACGCCTTTGAACGTGTCGGCCAGTCAGTAATGAAGTAGAAGTACGGATGAATCTTTCCTAAAGTTCTGAAGCCAGGTGTCGGTACGTCTTCACCCGACAGAATTTGTATCCCTTCACGCTTCAAATCTCGCAGTACATCATCATATTTCAGGCGCTTAAAGGGAACTTTCGGCACTTCAACACTGTGCTTTAGTGTAGCCAGCTCCCCCCGGCACTTTTCATTGACAACCCTACAGACGTGTTGGATGAGCCATTCAAGCAGTTGCATCACATCCTCAGCCGTGGCAAAAGCCTGCTCAATATCTATCGAGACAAACTCGCTTATGTGGTGGCGTGTATGAGACTCCTCAGCCCTGAAAAACGGTCCCACTTCTAAAACCTTTTCTAAGCTCATGACAAGCTCTTCCTTATACAGTTGGGGGCTTTGAGCAAGAAACGCTTTCTTCTCGAAGTAATTAACAGGGAAAAGTGCTGCGCCGCCTTCAGTTGCTGAAGCAATAATGCGCGGAGTGTGGATCTCTATAAATCCTCTTTTGAATAGGAAGTCGCGTAGTGCCTCTACGGCTGTATGCTGAACCTTGAAAACAGCTACGTTCTCCTCTTGGCAAAGGTCCAACGCCCGCGCATCCAGTCGAACATCTATATGTGCTGGTGTTTTTCCAGTTATGTCAATTGGCAAACGAAGTGCAGCTTTGCTGAAAATCTTAATTTGCTTCGGTATCACTTCGACGCCTCTAGGTGTCATCTCAGTCTTCTTCACAACCCCTTTAATGCCGATGCTAAACCTTTTCTGTAAAACGTCAGACTTCGACAACACTTCGTTATTCACTTTTTTCCGTGGCACAGTAACCTGTATTGTACCTTCCCTATCCTGCAATATCACGAAGCGTATCCCACCCAAATCCCTTACATCTTGAACCCAGCCGAAAAGCGTAACCTCTTGACCGTGAAGCTTAGGTTTAACATCAACAGAATGGTGCGTTCTACGCCAATCACCAATGGAATCCAACTTCATGAGTTCACACTCTCAACTAGTCTGCAAACTCCACACGCAGAGTCATGTTGCGAACTCTACGGGCAATCTCCTTTAAAGCCTTTATATCAAAAGGCGGCTGCCTCCCACGTCTCTTCTTCAGAATAACCCTGGTCTCAGTTGTTCCATCAGGCAGCCAAATAGTGTTTATCGTCACTATGCTTAATGGAGCGAACAAATCTTCCAAAAACTTTCGGTCATTGACCCCGTACTCCAGAACACGAATAGCTTTGCCAACTTTAGCCCCTAAGGCTTTGACGATTTTTCCGCCATAACCCAAAAGACGAGGTACATCACCGCGTCCAACAATCACCGCCAACGTCCAGTCAACATCCACAGACTTGTGAAAACAAACATTTTGAAGAGAAGGATACTTATCCTCCAAGCTTAGAAGTAAGCGGGCGATTTGTAAGTCTAATTCGCTTATCTCGCCAGACTTGACTTTTGCCAAACACTTTTGACACAGTATTCCACTTTTTAGACAGAAGTTGCATAGTTCAGTTTTCACTTGGGAAAGTACCCTCCACAAATAAAGGAGGGGCGGCGGAGCTTTGGGAGTTTATGCATAATCGTGGTTTACTGTTCTAGGGTTATCTCGATTGTGCTCACATTTGTGGGCGTGCCACCCTCTTCTCTGGATCCCAATTGCTCAGTTCCGATTCCAATTTTCTTGACTTTAACATCTGGTAGGAATCGACGTCTGACGACCTCGACAACATCAACTGCTACGCTGATCGATCTTCCCCTAGCCTTAACATTTACTTCTTTTACTCCGCGGTGAAAGAGGGTTATGCAAGCCAGTACGTAGTTCATTACTGGCTTTCTCCCGATCAATACTGCATTGCTTTCAGACATTTGTACCGCCTCACTCCTCGTTTTCACTTTTCTATGGCTTCATAACGATTTTTATCGTTAAATAAATACGTTACGGTTTTCAGTTCTATTCAAAAACTCAGATGTTGAAGTTGCATGTTTTTATTGCATCTTGTCTTTTCTAAATGTTTAAATAATTCATATTAATGTAAAGTTAGAACTTGACGAAAGTCCTTTGAGAAGGAAAAATCTTGGAATCTCTTACGAGACGTTCAATGCAACTGCTTCGAATGTTATATGAAAAAGGCGAGGCTACAAACACATATTCTTTACACATGAAGCAGAACGACTTGGCAAAACAACTAGGCATAAGCAGACAAGCACTGAACGTTCACTTACGGAAACTCAGAAACCTAAACTACATACGAACCGGCAGAGGCTTCATAGACGTAACAGGAAAAGGATTGAACGCGCTTGGAATATCGTCAAACCCAGCATTTGTATTCATAAAAGTGTCTCCTCGCAAAAGAGGCGGAGTATACAAAAAAATCAAGGAACTCGCCATCCAAAGAGCATTTAGGATTGCAGGCGACGTTGACGCTCTCATAATTGTTGAAAGAACGAAACTCGACGAAATCTTAAGTAAACTTTCTTACATCGAAGGCGTAAAAGATACAAAATCCTATGTCGCTATAGAACCAATAAAATAGGAGAACACCGCAATGAAGCTTTTCGAGTACGAAGCAAAAACTATACTCGCAAAATACGGAATCCCAACACCCATAGGTGGGCTAGCAACAAACGTAAGCCAAGCTCGCGAAATCGCAACCGAACTAAAACCACCTTTCGTCGTAAAAGCGCAAGTGCTTGTAGCGGGGAGAGGAAAAGCAGGCGGAATACTCTTCTCAGAGTCAATTCCGGAAGCGGGAAAAGCTGCAGAAAAACTGTTAAACATGCGAATAAAAGGCATACCTGTCAGAAGCGTGTGGATTGAAGAAAAAATACAAATAGAGAAAGAACTTTACCTCGGCATAACAATCGACAGAGTCAACCGAAGCCATGTTGCAATTGCTTCAGCAGTTGGCGGAATGGCAATAGAAGAAATAGCCGCAAAAGCCCCAGAAAAAGTCATAAAATTCTTGATAAATCCACACTATGGTTTCCATTCCTTCCACGCCCGCCAGATTGCAAGAAAGATGGGATACTCGGGCAAACAACTTGTCACGCTGGGAAAAATTTTTGAAAAGCTATATCATGTTGGCATGGATTACGATGCAGAATTAATTGAAATGAACCCCCTAGCAGAAACTTTCGACGGGGAATTCGTTGCAGCAGACGCACGTATATTAATAGACAACAACGCTCTATTCCGCCAACAAGAATACAAAAAAAGACTTTTAGAAGGTGAAAGCGAACTCACCGTGCAAGAACTAGAAGCCACAAGAAATAACTTGGCATATGTTAAGCTGGATGGAAACATAGGCGTCATAGGCAACGGAGCAGGTCTTGTGATGGCAACATTAGATACCATTCAGTATTACGGTGGAAAACCAGCGAACTTTCTGGATGTCGGTGGCGGTGCAACATCGGAAAGAATAGCTACAGCCCTAGACATTGTACTTTCAGACTCACACGTTAAAGCACTCTTCATAAACATTTTAGGCGGAATAACCCGCTGCGACGAAGTTGCACGAGGAATCTTGAGAGCAAAGGAAAAAGTTGGAGTAACAAAACCTATGGTTATCAGGCTTGTAGGAACAAACGAGGAAGAAGGAAAAAGAATACTAACAGAAGCCGGAATACACGTGCTGGAAAGCATGGAAGAAGCCGCACAAAAAGTTGTCGAAATCTCTAAACAATAAGGAGGGAAGAATGCTTGGGAATAATAGTTGACAAAAACATACGTGCAATCGTCCAAGGCATAACTGGAACCCAAGGAAGTTTCCACACTCAACTGATGCTGAAATACGGAACAAGAATCGATGCTGGCGTAACCCCTGGGAAAGGCGGAACCCAAATCCACGGCGTACCAGTTTATGATACTGTTGAAGCTGCCCTAGAAGAATATTCAGCAAACGCTTCAATAATTTTCGTGCCAGCCCCATTCGCTGCAGACGCAGCCTTAGAAGCCCTAGAAAACAGAATAGAAACAATCATAATAATAACAGAGCACATCCCAATAAAGGACGCAGTCAACTTAATGGCATACGCCAAGAAAGTCAAAGCAACAGTGATAGGACCAAACACCCCTGGGATAATCACCCCTAAAGAATGCAAGCTTGGAATAATGCCTGCCCACATTTTTAAACCAGGCGGAACTGGCATGGTTTCCAGAAGCGGAACACTCACATACGAAATAGCAGCAAGCCTAACAAGAAACAGCATAGGACAATCCACATGCCTCGGTTTAGGAGGAGATCCAATAACAGGTCTAAACTTTATAGACGTATTAGAAGCATTCGAGAAAGACCCTCAAACAAAAGATGTAGTTCTGATAGGAGAAATAGGCGGCAACCTAGAAGAATTGACAGCAGAATATATTGCAAAAGAAAATTATCGAAAACCAGTTGTAGCCTTTATAGCTGGACGTTCTGCTCCACCTGGAAAACGCATGGGACACGCTGGCGCAATCATAATGGGCAAAGCGGGAGGAGCTGAAAATAAGATTGAAGCATTGAAAAGCGCAGGCGTAAAGGTGGCTGAAAAGCCAAGTGACGTAGCAAGATTATTGGGCAAAGCTTGTTGATATTTGTCAGAAAGAGCTTAACCCTGAAAGTTAGCCGAAGAGAACAGTTAGCAACAAAAGGTATATTTGGCAGTAGGCTATGTGAGCTTTAACCACAGCAGAAGGTGAAGCAAATGCCAGTAATGGACCCAATTAAGAAAGCAATCGCCCAGAAGCATAGGCTATACATGAAGATCTGCCGGCATTGTGGTGTAAGAAACGCTCCAAGCGCTGTGAAATGTAGAAAGTGCCGAAGCAAGAACCTACGATGGAAGAAAAGAGAACTTGTAAAGTGATTTTGCAGCATTCTTAACGTCTTCCAATAGCTTCTTTAGCCAAGTCAGGCTTGTATCGGATGCGAGGGTTACATATATTCGAATATTCTGATTATTTTAAATCTTCGGCTATTGAGGTGTAATTGATGCTCTGTAAGAGCAAGAAGAAAACAACAGAGAAAACGAAACGGAAGACGACCCAGAGGAAAAAGAAGTGAATCACATTAACATTATCATCGGACCTTTCCCTTTTTTCGATTGTAAATCTAGGCAACCAGACAATTCTCTTTCTAATTAGAGAACACCAAATAAAGTTTCAAGATTGAAAGAGGTGTTTGCGCAACCATTTTTTACCAGTAGAACGGATTGACCAGCTATGTCCATGCTTTTCAGTATTTCTCCACCCAGCTTTGTTTCTTCGCCACAAGAAACCCCCACAACACCTTCATAGTGCTTTGCCTTCAAAATTTTTGGAACACAAGAACCGCCAGGCAAAATGTAAACGTCATAACCCTTCTTTTCAGCAAAAGATACTGCTCTGTTGATTAAGCAATCAGGAGAACAATGTGAACACATGTAAGATGGAATGTTCGGATTAAACACAGCCTTACAACGACTATCCATGTATTTCCTAGCACAATGCGGCAGAAAAAGAGCTCTTTTTCTTGTTTGCATAAATCTATCTCTTTCCAGAAGATTTGTAACCTGAATTTCTATAAAGTCTTCAAGAAGAAGCACGGCGTCAGAAAGATTAAGACCAGTCGCCTCTTGAATCTTAAATCTTCTTATAACTTCATGAATGGTTCTGCCAACTTTTTTATGCATACCCTTTTGATAACTAACCTTGGCAATCTCATTAAAGAAGAAACGCGGAATCTTCGAAAGGTCAAAGGTGAATTTATATGGCATACCTATTGATAAACAAAACAAACCTTTAAAATTAACTATTGCCATATAACTAAAAGCCAATATTAGAATGTGCAAAACTCGAGGAGGGCTTCAGTTTGGGTCTACTTGACAGATTTAGAAGAAAAAAGAAAGAAGAAATAAATGTCAAACCAGAAAAATCCCTGACAGAACTTGAAGAGATTTGCAGAGGCAACCAAGAAGCCTATAACACATTATCTAACATGATGTTTCTTAACCCTAAAAAACTTGATGTTTCAATAAGTGATGCCGCTAAAAAGGCGAAGGAATCTGAAAAAGCAAAAGATCTCTTAAAAGCAAAGGTGTGGTATGAGATCGCGGGACGCTTAGCGATTTACGAAGGCGATGTAAAAAAGGTCATAGAATATTTTAGTAAATGTGAGGAAATATCACCAGAGGCAAAATATCCAATATTGAAAAACCCGAAGAAAGCGGTGGCTACGGCTCAAGAGTACTACAAGAAACATTTGAAAGACTAACTTCAAATCTGAAATAGACATACTATGTGGATCAATTGTTACTATGTTATTTTTCCTGTTCTTCTGCGTAACCTAGAAGGTCTCGTAGTGACTTCACTTCCTCTCGCAGCATGCTTACTTCGCCTTCAAGGGCGCTGGCTTTTGATTCTGCCATTTTCTTTAATTTTTCGATTTCGATCATCAAGTTTGCACGTTCAGTCTCCAAGGTTTTTATTTTTCCACGAAGATTCTTCAGAGTCTGCATAAGCTCTCCCTTTATACCTTTAATTCTCTCAACCATATTTTTAACACTTGCTGTCTCTTCAGCTCTGGTTTCAGCTGTTACGGCTGCTCTGAACCTAGCTTTGCAATCTGAACATTCAAATATTCCCATGACAAGTTTGCGTTCTTCTCCTCTTTTCGATGCTTTTCGAGAAGGAATAACCCATGTCTTAACTGGGGTGACTACTTCTGTTCCACACTTTGGACACTTAACCAAGTTATAACCCCTTTCATAATTTATCACTCTGAGTCTAAAATGTGTTTTGTAACATATGTAGTTCAAGGGCAAATTATTGATTGTGAGCGTAACAGAAACTGAGTGCGGGTGAAGAGTTTTGCAAATCGGCCTAAAAAATAGGCTCGTGGAAAAAGTTAAGATGTTGGAAGAGGAGAAAGCCACGCTTTTGGAGGAAATAAGGAGGCTTGAAGATGTTGTGGAATCAAGCGAAAAAGCAAAGGGGCTGTAAGATGAAGTTAATAAATTGAGGAATGAAGTTAAAGCCTTAAAGGAAAAGCCTCATAGATTTCTTGAAAGATTTGAAGGAGCCACATCAGCAATATTAAAAGAAGAAAGCGGCGAAGAAGACAAGTTAAATGAAGAACACTCCATTTATGAGAAAGAAGGTCTTTAAAATCGTTTATCATAATCGAGAACGAAGATTCAGAAAAATTGGGGATGTTAAAGGCTTGTTTGGAACATTAGCCGTTCTACGAGTTCTTTGTAACGGTTTCGGATGGTAACTTCGGTTACTTGGGCTATTTCAGCTATCTCTCTTTGCGTTTTTCTTTCACCAGTCAACACTGACGCTATATAACTTGCAGCAGCAGCTATCCCTGTGGGGCCACGACCTGAAGTTAGCTTTAACTCTTTTGCGGTTGCTAAAATTTTGTGAGCTATTTCCTCGACTTTCCCCTGCATTGTTAATTGGTTTGAAAATTTTGTTATATACTGGCTTGGCTTTACAGGCGGAACGAAATAGTCAAGCTCTCTGACCAGAAAACGGTAGCTACGACCTACCTCTTTTTTGTTTACATTCGACGCTTGCGCAATTTCTTCTAACGTTCTAGCTAGTCTACATTGCCTACAAGCCAAATAGACCGCTGCGGCAGTTACGCCCTGAATTGACCTTCCACGTATTAACCGTTCCTTGACGGCTTTTCGATAAATGACCGAAGCAGTCTCAAGGATATTCTTAGGAAGGCTTAGGTTATTGGAGATTTTTGTGATTTCAGATAAAGCGAAAGCTAAATTCCGCTCTGTTGCATCTGAAACACGTATACGTCTTTGCCATTTCCTTGTCGATATACCTGCGCTTTTTGTCCAGGTGAAAGACTTTTTCCGTATACATCCCGATCGTGCCAGTCGATAGTTGTTGATAACCCTTTATCGTGAATTGTATATGTTAATGGGGCCCCTACTCTGGTTCGTTTGGATCTTTGTTCATCATCAAAAGCACGCCATTCTGGTCCTCTATCAGCTATCTTAGCCGCAACTACTATACCACAATCCATGCATACCACTTCTGCGCACTCATAATCACGCATAAGTCTAGCGCTTCCACATTCAGGACATGATTGAACTTTAAATGGTTCTCGGCCAGATACTTCACTTGTACCTTTTAATTTTTCTTGCAGGTTATCTCCATTCATCATCTTTTTCTCCTTTTCTTTCTCGAGAGAAGCATGTATAATTTTTCACCCACTAATCTCTTGGGTTCTGTGATTTTTGGTCTAACAACAATATAGGGTGAAGATGTGGGCCCAATAATGTCAAAAGTTTTTCCAACAACTTTTAACC
>JAUUWK010000018.1 GCA_030589055.1 Candidatus Bathyarchaeota archaeon
ATGACCCAAAATTCAAGAAGACTGCAAAAATGTTCAAGCATTTAACATTAGAAGAGTTGAAAAGGCTTCAGAGTAAACTCGGCAAGCCAACGGCGTGGGATGTTACAGGCGGCATGTTCGGAAAAATGACTGAACTTTTGCCAGTCATAGAACAGGGGATTCCAGTAACTATTGTGAATGCTACAAAGCCAAACTATATTTATAAAGTTCTCAAAGGGGAGAAAGTGAAAAGCACTCTAATAGAGAAGGAATAGAGTTGACTGAGGAAACAAGAAAACGTAAATCAGACCACATCAGAATCTCCCTAAACCAGAACGTTCAAGCAAGAAGAGCCACGGCAGGTTTTGAAGATGTCTACTTAGTCCACAAGGCTCTACCAGAAATCAATAAGCAACAAATAGACTTGTCCATAACCGTTTTCAACCACACGTTTGCTGCACCATTAATTGCAGGCGCCATAACTGGTGGAACGCTAGAAGCAAAAAAAATCAACGCGACGATAGCTGAAGCCGTGGAAGAACTTGGTTTAGGAATGGGTATTGGCAGTCAACGGGCAGCAATAGAAGATAAAAAACTCGAGAAAACTTTCACAGTAGCCAGAAAAAAGGCTCCAACAGCCTTTCTAATCGCAAACCTCGGTGGAGTGCAACTTGTTAACGGGTACGGCTTAAAAGAAGCAAAAAAAGCAATAGAAATGATCGAGGCCGACGCCATCGCAATACACCTAAACCCTCTACAAGAGGCTGTTCAACCAGAAGGTCAAACAAACTTCCAAGGAATCCTCAAAAAGATAGGTGAAATTTCCGGAGAACTAGACAAGCCTGTGATCGTTAAGGAGACAGGCGCTGGCATCGCAGGTGAGGAAGCGAAGAAACTTGAGGATGTGGGCGTGGAAGGCATAGCTGTAAGTGGGGTAGGTGGCACAAGCTGGGCGGCGGTTGAATATTACCGTGCAAAAAGGCATGGAAAAAGTTTCCAACGTAGATTAGGCGATGTTTTCTGGGACTGGGGTATCCCAACAGCCATAAGCATTGTTGAGGTTTCCCAAACCGTGGGAGTCCCAGTTATTGCTTCCGGAGGAATACGCGACGGAATGGACGTAGCTAAGGCTTTGGCCCTGGGTGCAAGCCTGACAAGCCTTTCCCAACCAGTGTTACAGGCAGCAGTTAAAGGCGTAGAAGAAACGAAAAGAGTGCTTTCGCTTTTAATAGAAGAGTTAAGGAATGGGATGTTCCTGGTGGGAGCGGATTCTGTTCAAACCTTGCGTGAGGTTCCCCTTGTAGTAACGGGTAAAACAGGAGAATGGCTGAGGACCAGAGGGTTTAACATAGAAAGATATGCGCGGAGGAGGAATTAACCTTTGGATATCGAGAAGTTTCTTGGAGATAAAGCAGCCTTAATAGACAAGGTTATTGAGAAATATATCCCAAGAATTCTCTCAGAAAACGCAGTTCTTTTTAGGATTAATCCACCACACTATGCCTTTAACACGGAAGCTTTAAACAAAGTAATTGCTGAACCCATCTGGGAGTTTCTTGACAGAGGTGGTAAAAGGTGGCGCCCAAGCCTTTTTCTACTAATCTGTGAAGCGTTGGGTAAAAATCCGGAAGATTTTGTTGATTTCGCCATAATCCCCGAGGTAATTCACAACGGAACAATAATGGTGGACGACATAGAGGATTTATCCGAACTTCGTAGAGGAAAACCATGTACATACAAGATCTACGGCTTGGACATAGCCATAAATGCTGGAAACGCCATGTACTACCTACCCCTACTGCCACTAATAGAAAAGAGAGAAAAAATTTCCTCGGAAAAACTTTGTAAGATCTACGAAGTTTACGTGAAAGAGATGATTAACCTAAGCTTGGGTCAAGCAATGGATATAGCATGGCATAGAGGCATAGCAAGTGCAGATGAAATAGGTGAAAAAGATTATTTGCAGATGTGCGCTTACAAAACTGGAACCTTGGCAAGGATGGCTGCAGAAATCGCCGCCGTACTAGCGGATGCAAACGATGAACTTATTAAAAGGCTTGGACGTTTCGCTGAAAGCATAGGCGTAGCCTTCCAAATGCAAGACGACATCCTAGACTTAACCAGCTCAGAGTTTACAGAAAAGAAGGGTGGACGTGGACAAGACATAACGGAAGGAAAAAGAAGCCTAATAGTTATCCACACCTTGAAGGTTGCAGACGCCAAGGACAGGGAAAGACTCGTTGAAATCCTGCAAATGCACACTTCTGACCAGAAGCTCAGAGACGAAGCAATCGCAATAACACAAAAGTATGGCTCCACAGAGTACGTTAAACAGTTCGCGAGGAAAATGGTTGAAGAAAGCTGGAATGAAGTCGAAAAGCTTCTGCCAGCATCAGATGCAAAAGAAAAATTAAAAGCCTTCGCAAAATTCTTGATTGAAAGGAAAATCTAAACAATAAAAGAGCGTAAACCATTTGAATCCCAAAGAAACCACAGAACTTATTCGAAAACTCGCTTTGCTAAACGCTGTTAGGCATAATGGAAAAGCACAAAAGGGTCCAGTTATTGGAAAGGTTCTAGGTGAAAAACCAGAGTTAAGGGAAAAAGCGAAAGAAATCGCTGGCATCATTAGCGAAGTTATTGAGGAAGTTAACAGCCTTTCTTTAAATGAGCAAAAGCGTATTGTGGAGGAGAGGTGGCCGGAAGCCTTTGTAACGAAGAAGGTTGAGGAGGAGAAGCGTCTTCCACCTTTGCCCAACTTGGGCAAGTATGCCCAAGTTGTTACGCGTTTTTCGCCAAACCCAGACTGCGTTTTGCACTTAGGTTCAGCCAGAGCCATAGTTTTATGTTACGAGTACACACGTATGTATAAGGGTAAGTTTATCCTGCGATTCGAGGATACAGACCCGAGATTGAAAAGGACTGTTTTAGAGTGTTATGACCTTATTAGGAAGGACTTGGTCTGGCTTGGATGCAAACCGAACGAAGAATATATTCAAAGCGACAGAATCTCCATCTACTACGAGTATGCTGAAAGGCTGCTTAAGGATGGTAAGGCATATGTTTGTACATGCAAGCCGGAACAATTCCGAGAAAAATCCTTAACCTGTGAACCATGTGAATGCCGAGATTTACCGCCAGAAGAGCACTTCACAAGATGGCAACATATGGTTGAAGGCGGCTACAATGAAGGGGAAGCCGTAGTTCGCATAAAAACAGATTTGAACCATCCAAACCCGGCGGTTCGAGATTGGCCAGCGCTCAGGGTTATAGACGCTGAAAAATATCCACATCCACGAATTGGAAGCAAATACCGTGTTTGGCCCCTTTACAATTTTGCGTGCGGCATAGACGATCACTTAATGGGTGTAACCCATATAATCAGAGGAAAAGAACACTTGACAAACAGGGTTAGACAAAAATACATGTATAAGCATCTGGGCTGGCAGTATCCAGAAGCCATACATTACGGCAGACTCAAAATCACAGGAGCATCCCTAAGCAAGTCAGAAATCATTCGGGGAATGAGGGAAGGCATCTATAAAAGCTGGGATGACCCCCGCCTAGCAACTTTTGCGGCTTTGAGAAGACGGGGAATAACGCCTGAAGCAATAAAAAAGTTGATAATTGATGTTGGACCGAAAACGTCGGATGTGGTCTTAAGCTGGGAAAACTTGTACGCTTATAACCGGAAAATCCTAGATCCAGAGGCAGACAGATACTTTTTTGTTCATAACCCAATACAGCTAACGGTTAAAAACATCCCGAAAACTTTCAAAGTGAAACTTCGTTTGCACCCAGATCATCCTGAAAGGGGATTTAGAGAACACTCGATAAAGCCCGAAGGAGAGGATAGTTCCGCTGCTTTGTGGGTTTCAAGGAACGACATAGATGCTTCGGAAGTTGGAAAGATGATACGTCTTATGGGGTTATTCAATATAAAAGTCGAGAGAGCAGATAAGTATTCTGCTGAGGCATCCTTCATCAGCGAAGGCTATGAAGAAGCAAGAAAGGCTGGGGCCCCTTTGATTCATTGGATATCCATTGGAGCCGATCTGCCCTGTGAGGTTGTTATGTCAAATGCAACTGTAGCTGAGGGAATTGCTGAAAGCTATTGCAAACGGTTAAAGCCTAATGATGTGATACAGTTTGAAAGATTCGGCTTTGTAAGAATTGATCATGTTAATGCCCAGCTAATAGCTTACTATGCTCACAGGTGATGAAAGAGGTTGGAAAAACATGCGCAAACAGGATAAAATAATCGTGTGGCCTGCTTATTTCGATTCCACAAGAACGAGAGGCAACGGAAGGCGAGTTCCCAGAAGTTTGGCAGTGCCCTCTCCAAAAAACCTTGAGGTAAAGGAAGCCGCGCAAAAACTGGGCTTGAACTATGAATTTGTTTTGGATGCAGGTTATCCAAAGACTCCATGGCTGAAAACAGGTATGCTCCTAATAACGAAGAAAGAACCCAAGGAGAAGATGATTAGAAAGATTGGTAAGCAGCTGTTGAAAATCCGCAGTGCTACTGTGAAAAAATGAGGAGTATTCTCATTGTGTTGGTTCTTTTTTTCTCGAGTCCTCCTTCGAGCTGGTTATCAGAAGGATTGAGATGACTCCGGTTAAGGTGGATGATGTGCCCAGAAGAACGCATAAGGCGATGAGAGTAGGCGGTATGGTTGCCTCAATGTTTATAGAGCGCGCGCGACACCGATTAGCCCAAAACCAAGAAGTTATACGTAAGAATTAAAACTGCTATTCCAGAACAAGGGCAGTGACAGGTGAGAAGAGGCTTAAATTATTTTTCTTCTGTGATTAAGATAGCGTTTATTATGCAGTGTTGTCCTGGTCTTGAGGTGACACGTGCTGTTCCTTTTGGTGTTTCTATGATTGATCCTTTTGTTATTACGCGTCTTCGGTCGTAGTCGATGTTTGCTGGGTTCTTGAGGACTCGTGAGATTTCAACCTTTTCTGTTTTTCCACTTTTCGGGTCTGTTACGCATGCATATTTGTCTCTTAAGATTTTGATCTTTATGTTTCCGCCTTTCTTCCGTTCAATCTTTCGCTTTGTCTCGCCTAGGATAGTCTCAGCTGGAAACGAGCCTTTTTCGAATTTCCTCTTTTTTCTGTGGGCTCTCTTTCTACCTCCGGAAGGTTTCCTCTTCTTTGCGTCACCGTGCCAAACAGACAATTTCAGCTTCTCCTAGGTTACTAAGCTTGAGTGGTCACTATCATCTTTATTTCACATATAAACCTATCTTTGCTTCTTCGGTCGCGTATAAACCAGTTTCCCAACTTCGGTACTTCCTTTCCAAATCATATGCTACGGTTTCAGTTTTGTCATAATCCTTGTCCATGTGCACAGCCACTACTTCACCAATAAACCAGATGTGAGAGCCACCTAAATCTATCTTCCTCACGACTTTGCATTCAATGTTGACTGGGCATTCTTTGATGAGCATTGCTTCTACGGTTTTCCCCTTTTGTGGGGTTAGTCCCAGCTCCTTAAACTTGTCAACGTCTCTTCTGGAAGTTGTTCCGCAAAACTCTAGGATCCTTATTTGCTTTTTCGTTGGGATGTTGATAACAAATTCCTTTGCTTCTTCTAGAAGTTGGTAAGAGTATGATTTTGACATAATGCCGATTTGGTGCATAGGCGGATTAAAAGAGAAGAGATGCACTGCGCCCACTGTAATAATGTTACTTCTAATGGTTACAAGCACAACTGGAAATGGTGGAAAAGCGAATATGCCTTCAGGTGGAGACTTCTCACTTTTTCTCATTTTGCCATTTCTCGCTCGAAAACCTTCTTTAACTGTCTTTTCATGGATGAAAGCTCATGGCTTAAACCGAAGTAATCAGCAAAATACTCAGTTGTTCTCAGAAACGTTGAACGCCTCCTTCTTTCACCTATGATCAAATCCATTTCTTTCAACTGTTTAATGTGACCGTACGAGTGATGACCCCGTGTTTCAGCAACCCTCTTCTGGGAGACTGGCTGTCTATAAGCTATGTAAGCAAGGGTCTTTAATGGGCCTGTAGAAAGCAGCGGCCTCTTAACAAGTTTCTTAACACGGGAAGTAAATTCCGTTTTCAACTGCAAAACAAATCTTTCATCCTTCAACTGCAAAATTTCAAGAGCTGTGTTTCTCTTCGCGTATTCTTTCATAAGCATCTTCGCAAGCCTTCGGGCTTTGTTTTTTGAACGAGTTCTTAAAACCGAACAAAGCTCTTTAAGGTCTAAAGGACGACCTGTAACATACAATGCAGCTTCCACCAAAGCTAGCTCCATTTGACTTTTCTCTGCGGCTTGATTCTGCTTTAAAACTTTATCCAGCTTAAATGATTGTTTTTCCATTTCCTGCACCGCTCAAATACCCAATAGCTAACTATATCATTAACAGAATTTAACATTAAAGCCATTATACGCGCTCTAAAATTCCATTTCTATGCCTTTATGCTTGTCCTTTGCAGTTTTTCTCGTTCTTTCTTTATATCTTCATCTTGTACTTTCTTAAAGAGCACTGTGGGTTTGCTGATTTTGTGTCCGCTGTGAATCTTCAATTCAGAGGCTGTGTTCCAGTTCTGTTCATGCACAGTCTCTTCTAAGCTCAGTTGTTCCCAAAGGTTTTCAGCTGAGAAGGGTATGTAAGGTTCCAATAGAATAGCTAGGCTTCTAACTACGTTGACGCACAGGTAAAGGGCTGTCTTCGCTTTCTCCTTGTTAGTCCAAGGCTTTTTCCGCTGAAAGTACTGGTTGCAAAAAGTGGAAAATTCAAGGATTTTCCTTAATCCTCTGTTCAATTCTATCCCATCAATTTCTTTAGCTACATCCCTCACCACTGTTTCAAGTTTATCCATCATTTCTTTGTCTAACTCGTCCAAAGTCTCGATTTCCGGTACTTTTCCATCGTAGTTTGACCAGATGAAAGTTAAAACTCGGTGGATGAAGTTGCCGATGTTGGCTATAAGTTCATTATTTATTCTTTTTTGAAAGTCTTCCCAGTCAAAGTTCACGTCCGATTGCCTGTAAGGAGTGATAGCGGCTAAATAATATCTTAAATAGTCTGGAGGAAACTTGTCTAAGAATTCTCTTACACTTATGTACCATTCTCGACTTTTAGAGAATTTTCGACCTTCAAGCGTGAAGTAACCCCTAGTCGGAATGAACTCTGGCAGTTTAAACTCCCCAACTCCCATTCTCATAGCGGGCAAAAATAAATAATGATGGTACACTATGTCTTTCCCAATGAAATGGTGAATTTTTGATGAGTTCCAAGCTTCTTTTCCGTCTATCCCTTTCTCTCCAAAATACTTCAGCGCGGTTGAAATGTAGCCAAGGTGATTGTTAAACCAGACGTAAAGCACTTTTCCTTCTGCTTCCTTTAAGGGGACGGGTATGCCCCAAGGTAAGTCACGGCTGATGTCCCAGTCTTTTAAACCTTCTTTCACCCAGTTCAACACGTAATTTTTGACTTGTGATTGAAGGTTCTCGTTTTCCACTAGCCACTTCTCGAGGCGATCTGAAAAATCACTGAGCTTGAAGAAGTAATGTTCGCTTTGTTTACCTTCAGGTTTTGAGCCACAGATGGCGCAATGGGGATCTAAAACTTCTCGGGATTGAAATGTTCTTCCACATCTTTCGCAGCCGTCTGAATATTGTTCAGTTGCACTGCAGTAAGGGCATGTGCCTTTTACGTAGCGGTCTGGGAGGAACTTCTTGCAGTTTTCGCAGTAAGGTTGCGATACGATCTGTTTATAGATGTAACCTTTTTCATAGAGTTTTCTGAAGAAATATTGTGTGAGTTTCACGTTTTCTTTGGAGCTTGTCTTATAGAATACATCAAAAGATATTCCCAGGGCGCTAAAGTCCTCGAAATCCGTTTTGTTCCAATAAGCCACAAATTCTTCTGGGCTTATCCCTTTTCGTTCAGCCTCAACTAGTATGGGAGTTCCAAAGTCGTCTGTGGCGCCTACATGAATTACGTCGTCACCCTTGAGTCTGCAGAACCTTACATATATGTCGGCTGGCAGATATGTGGAAGTAATATGTCCTAAATGGACTTCACCGTTTGCATATATTAGGGCTGTTGTCACAATGATTTTTTCGACTGCAAGTACCCCCAATTCGTTATAGAATTGTCATTGTTGCTGTATTTAAGCACAACTTTAGATGTCTAAAGTGAAATTATTGAGGGGAAAAGCCGGGTTGGATATAAATCTCTATTCAGGAACGCTGTTCTTCTTCAAGGCTGTCGGTCTTTGTGATGTCTTTGAGGGCGTCATCCCTTGTTGAAGTTTCATTCTTACATAGTTTTAAGGCGTTTAAAATACCGATTACTCTGTCTTCGATCTCAGCGAGGTCATGCTCATCTGGTCTTCCTTTAATGTTTCCAAATCTTCCTTTAGTCGAGTTTTCTTCGCTGTTTCTAAATTCCCCGATTGTGTGCCATTCTTCAAGAACAGTGAATCCCACATGCTCCAAGAATGCTTTCATCCATTTAGTTGCGGGGATAGCCTCACTTATGCCTGTGTGGGGGCCAGAGTAGGTGCAGAAGCAAACAGCGTACTTGCATGGTCTTATGGGAGAGGAGGGAGCAATAACGCCGGAGCTGAAATATCGTTTTAGCATGTGTTTGACGTAGTTCATCAGCATCTTGGTTGGAAGCCATTGATGTACAGCTGAGCCGAGAAAGACAAGGTCATACGCGAGCAAGTCAACGTTTGTTTTCTCATCAACTTTAACGAACGCTACATCGTGCCCCTCCGTTCTCAGCACATCCGCCATTCGCTTAGCCACTTTTTCCGTGTTTCCTGTAATAGAAGAATACAAAACCAAACTTTTTATCACCCTGTTATTCCTCCATGATCTATTCTCTAAACGGAGATTGTCTTAAATCCTTCCTAAGCCTTTAAACCGAGGTTTGAACATATTCCGCTGGCGTCAAAATGTTCTCAAGACTTAATGTAGCTTACAGCTATTTCGGTTCTGCAGAAGTGAGGTTAATGGTTATGTATATCTCTTCGGTTTCTTCCTCCTGCCATAGGTTCACTCTTACCTCTTGTGCCAAGAAAAGTAGAACAATAAATGTGCGGATGGCCTCCAGCCGTTCCATACCTTTGACTAGAGTTGAAAACTGTATTATTCCGGTTCCTTTCACCTTCTGCGAAAGCGAAGTGTAAAGCTTCTTCATTTGCAGTTCAATTTCCATCAAGTACAGGTCTAGTTGCTGTAGAATATCCGAAGGAGTTGGAAGAATAGGTTCTGAAACAGCTTTGTCGAGGCGGGCGAATTTCTCGCCTTTTAGAACATCGTCTAGAACTTTCAGCAGATGCCGTATGGTTGTTGAAGTTAACTCATGCCTCAATGGTAGAAATAGGGGGGGGGGGAGGAAGTCCTTTGGAGGTTTTGGTAGTGGTGGAGGTTCTTCAAGTTTCAGCAGAAGCTTTGATTTCATCAAGTATATGAGTGCTGAAGAATCCAAGGCTACACCTGACGCCCTAAAGTCTACTTGCCCGGTTTTTTCCATTTCTTCAAGAAATGATGTAAGCAAATATGCAATGTTGATGTTCCAAGGTGTAAGCTTTTCAAGTTTGCGAAATTCGAAGAGAATGTTCCATGGGGGACGCATATAAAACGGTTTTTTGATGGTTGCAGACGACATTAACTCGGCACCTCTAGAAATTTGGCTGAAATAACGTTTGAAACTCCGTTGCGTTCATAAACTCCATAAACTTTCTGCGCTTTGTTCACCATCTCAGGTTTTAACGTGATGACTATAAACTGGGTTTTCCCCGACTCTTCCAATAGCAGGTCGGCCAGTTTTGACACGTGGACAGCATCCAAGTGTGCATCTATCTCGTCGAGGATGTAGAAAGTGGCGGGGGTAAACTCCTTCAAGGCAAATATGAAGGAGACAGCCGCAACCGAGCGTTCGCCGCCGCTGGCTCCACTTACAACTATTGAGGGCTTGTTTGGAAACTGAACAAGCATGTCTATACCGCCTGAGAAAGGATCATCCATGTTTTCAAGCTTAAGCGTGGCATCTCCTCCTCCAGTAAGCTTCAGGAAGTACTTTTTGACGTTTAAATTGATTTTTTCGAAGGCGTCCATGAAAACCTTGCGTTTTTTGCGTTCAACTTCGTCCATAAACTGCACAATTGCCTGTTTTTCCCTTTCAAGCTCGTTTAACCTTAAAGAAAGGTCTCTGTAGCGTGAAATTTGTTCTGCATAGTGAGATAGGGCAAGCTGGTTCACTGCACCTATTCTTTCAAGTTCAAACTGCATCATCTTCATAGATGTTTCGGCTTCTTCAACCTGTTTCAGCGTCACATCCAACGGCTGCTCATAACCAAATTGTCTAAGTTGATTTTGGTGTTGCTCAAGCTGTAGTAATGATGTTTGAATTTTTAGCTGGAGCTGGTTTAACAAGCGGTCAGCTGGTTCATATTCCGAATCAAGCTTGTGCAGTTCTTTGTCTATGTCATCTATTTGAGCTGTGAATTTTTTGGTTTCTCCCCTTGCTGACAAAACGGTCTTGGAGAGTTCAATGCGGGTTTTTTCCAGTTCTGTCAGCTCTTCATTTAGCGATTCCCTCTCCTGCAGCGCAGGTCCTACTTCTTTTTCCACCTTTCTTAGTTGTTGTTCAACTTTTGAGAGTTGAATTTTCGAGTTTTTATATCCAACCCTTAAGACGTTGCCAAATTGTGATTGAAGCGTTAAGATTCCTGTTTGAATCGTGCCAAGTTTCTGCCTCAAACCGATTATTTCTTCAGCTAGTTTCTCTCTCTTAACCTCCATTTCTTGGATGTGAGCAGGATCTGCCTTCCGTCTCAGCCGCGCCAGTTCCTTCTGAAGTCTTCGCATCTCTTTTTGAACGGAACTCCTTTCAGCCCTATGAACCCACATCTGTGCTTTCTCTTTTTCAATCTCCTTCTCAAAACGCGCAACACGATTACCTACTCGTTTAATGTTGACTTTCGATCTTCTAACACTTCGTTTAACCCTGGCTATTTCACTGTCAAGCGTGGATATAGCTTCAGACAATCGGGCAATTTCAACACGAGTTCTGTCAATTTCTTCTTCAAAAGAGGCTATGTCACTGCTTCTTCTTGAGAGATGCTGCTGGAGGGCTTCGACAGCTTCATCAAGGCTTTTGATTGCTGCTTCACTTGGGATAATAGTGGAGAAGTCTATTGGGGCACGATAATAACCGCTTTCAAGGCCACCGCCAGCTTCATATACATCTCCGTTGACTGTGACGGCGCGGTAGCCTTTGCTGGATAGCGTTAAGGCAGCCTTGTCGTTTGAGACTATTAATGTGTCGCCGAAGACGAAATTGACAGCTGGCTCATACCGTTTTGCACATTTTATGAAGAATGAAGCTGCCCCACTGACCCCTCTTTTTTCTGGGATTTCCAAAGACTTGGGGTTTAGTACTCCTTCGGTTAGGATTATTTTAATTCTTCCAAGCTTCATTTTTCTCAGTGTTTCTGTACATGTGAAAGCTGAGTCAAAATCCTTCACTACTAGTGCGTCAAGCCATCCTGATGATGCAGCTTCTATCACCTGCTTATATGTTTTGTCCACTTTAACCAGATTGCGCAACCTGCCGTACACGCCTGGAATAACGCCTAAATCACCTAGTTCTTCTATGCTTCTAAGTGCTTTCTCTTCTGTTGCTACTGTTGCTGCAAGGTCTCTTTGTGTTGCAAACTCCACAACGGCCTCTCGCGCTGATTCTGCTATTTTTCCAGCTCCAGTTATTTCTATCTCTGCAGCTTCTTTTTGCGCAGTTCTTCGTTCAAGCATTCGCTGTAAGTTTTTTAGTTGAGCATTTTGTTCCTTCTGCACTTTTCTAAGTTCATCTATTGATTTTCCAAGTTCGCTGAATGTTGCTGCCAATCTTTCCTTGCGTGTGGTTAGGTTTTTGAGCCTTCCTCTACGGATTTTGATGGCTTCTCGGCTTTTTGCATTTCCAGACTTTAGGTATGTGAGCCGTTTGTAGTCTTCGTCAAGCTGATGCTCAATTTCATGGATTCTTCTGCTGTTTTCTCCGATTTTTTCCCAGAGCTGAGCTGCTTCTACTGCAAGAATGTCATGTTCAGCCTGTTTTTCGGTAATCTCTTTAGATGCGTGTTCATATTTGCGTCTTAAGCGTCTGATTTCCAGGCGGTTTTCATGAATTTCCTTTTTAATAGATTGGTACTGCTCAAGATTGTTTTCCCTAACCTGTCTCAAGCCCCCAAGGCTCGCCGTTCCGGAGCTTATTTTTGTTGTTAGTTCTATTATTTTCGATTTCAATTCGCCAATGTTTATTTGAACCTTCAGTACTTGTGAACCGCCTTCTTCAACAACTTCTGAGCTTAGTTTCCGCCATTCACCTTCTATCTCTCTTCTCCTAGTCCTAAATCGGTCCCGAAGTTGCCTCAATTTTTCAACTCTGGTTTTGACTTTATCTGCTTGGGATGACACCTCTTTTGTTGTCTTTTGTATCTGTGCTATGTCGTGCGACAGTTTCACGGCTTCGAATTTTTTTATCTCGTTTTCGATGAAAGCATATCTCAAAAGTTCATTGCGTTCCCTTTCAAGGGCGTCCACCCTCTTCTGAACTTCATCTATTCTGCCCATGGCCATGCGTATCGAAAGGTCCGCTGCCTGCAGTTTTTCTTCAGCATCAGCTTTTTCAGTGTCATATTGGGCTATTCCAACTAGATCCTCAATGATTTTTCTACGTTCAAGAGAGGAAATTTCTGCTAGTCGTGTTATTGTGCCTTGCATGATTATGTTTTGGCTTGTGGAGCTAATTCCAGCCATGGAAAGGACTTCCAAAATATGCGTTCTTGAGATTCTTCTACCGTTAAGTCTATACACGCTTTGTCCGTTTCTCTGGACTTCACGGGAGATTGTAACTGTTGATGTGTCAACTGGTATGCGTCCATTTGTGTTATCAAACTGAATTATCACCTTGGCTTTTTTCGCCCTTTCCAGTCCAGCTTTCTCAGACCCATGGAAAATTAGTTTGGCGGCGCCTTCTGCACGGAGCCTCCTCGTGCTCAGCTCACCTAAAGAGAATAAAACTGCATCCATAATGTTTGTTTTACCGCTTCCATTTGGACCTGTAACTACTGTGAAGCCCCTATCTAGGGTTACTTTAACGTTTTTAGGTCCGAAGGATTTGAAGCCTTTAAGTTCTATTTTTTTGATGTAGGGCATACGGTTTAGCCCTCACCCCCTATTATCAGCACGCAGTTCTAATTGTAAATAGTTCTATAGGATTTTTCTATAATAAACTTACGTTAAGATTAAGATTATTA
>JAUUWK010000030.1 GCA_030589055.1 Candidatus Bathyarchaeota archaeon
AAGCTTGTTTGGTTTCCCACAGACTGATCTAGGGTTTCGCTTTAACAAGCACGATTGCCTCAAAAAATCGTAAAGCACGCTTTGTAACAATGCTGGTCTTTAAGTCTCTTTTCTCAAATCTTCGTAAAGTCTCGTCAACATTGGACAATGTAGATTGCATCAAGAAGATACATCCGTCTCTCCTCAAAAACTTTGGTGCCTCATTAATGAAACGGTCAATAACTTCTCTGCCAGTAACTCCGCCAGTCCAAGCAAGTTCAAGCCATGCATCCTCGGTGGGTTCTGAAGGCAAGTAGGGAGCGTTGAAAAAGATTGAACTAAATTTTTCTCCAGTTTTTACTGACGCAAATAAGTCTCCATTAACAAAAAACATCTTATCTGCAACACTATTCAATTTAGCGTTCTCTTTTGCACATCGAACAGCATGCGGGCTTACGTCAACTGCAACGACTTTTGCAGCTTTATCCGCTGCGATAATGCTTAATATGCCGCACCCGGTGCCCATATCAAGGATAACCTCGCCTTTTTTCACAGCTAAGCTTTCAGCAAAAAGGAAAGAGTCCTCTGCTGGTTCGTAAACATTCCTGTAAACCTGAAAGATATAATCTTCGAAAAACACTCTTCTAATTGACGAGGGCATTTGCCAGGGCTCCAAAGTCTTCAGGTGTCAATTCTCTGACTCGCTTGTCGTGGAATGGGAGGGAATCAGCCAATTTGGCAGTTTTTTCCACAGTCGTAACATGTTTACTTTTTATAAATGGTAGAACGGCGTTTCTAACTTTTCTATTGCGCTGTGTGAAAAGTGCTTGAACAAATTGTTTAAACAAAACTTTGTTTTTCAAGTTGAAAGGCGGTGGCTTTTTTGGTTTTAGGCGTATGATGATTGAATTCACTTCTGGTTGGGGATAGAACATCCGTTTTGGAAGTTCATCTAGACGTTCGACTTCAGTATGGTAATATGTGACAACCGTTAACCAACTATAATCTTCGCTTCCAACGGAAGCCACGAGACGGTTCGCAAATTCTTTCTGAAAAATTAGGAGTATACATTCGAAATTTTTGCTGAAGAGCCAAGAAAGCAGGGATGAAGAAATATGGTAAGGTGGAATCGAAACAACCTTATTGAACTTCGATATCTGCACTTTAAGCAGGTCACCCTCGATTATCTCGAGGTTAGGTAGATCCCCCAGCTGTTCACGTAAAACCCTCACAAGCCCCGCATCTATTTCAACAGCTAAGACACGTTCGCATCTGTCGGCGAGAAAACGTGTTAAAAAGCCTAAGCCGGCACCAATATCTAATACTATATCGTTCTGGTTTAGTGATGCATAGTCAGTCATGCATTGAAAAATTGAAGGCTCGACCATAAAGTTCTGTCCCATGCGCTTCTTCGGAAAGATTCGATATTGTCGAAGTAGAAACTTCGTTCTTCTTAGGAGACTCATGACGCTCATTAACCAGTGTGTCTAGCGAGTCCTTGTAAACAATCGATATTTACTCTCGCCACCCAACTCCTCCAAAACCCGCTTGGTAATCAACTTGACAGGATTAGGTATCTCCGTGCGTTTCTGCAGATCTTCAAAATTTTCAAAGGGTTTTCTTTCACGCTCGTCGATGACCTGCCACATATACTTTTTACCGATTCCCGGAATCAACTCTAAAGCGTGCATCCGAGGCGTTATGGCATGTGATGTATTGAAAAAGTTGACAAACCACCCTTCACGACTAAGCACTATCTTGCCGATTACCATAGAAAGTTCCATTCTCGCAGCACCGGTCAACTCATCATAACCTATTCTCCCAATAATATACGTGATCGCCTTACGAGCCGCCTTCCCAACGTAAACACGATCATGAGGCTTAAGCGTAACGCCCTCTCTGACCAAGGCTTCCAAAAGGGTGAAGAATTCTTCACCTATAAGTTGAACGAGAGCTCCCGCTCTGTAACCAGCCCTCCCAGTGGGGCGTATTCCCGGTCGACCATGCGGCAGAAAATCTAGAATGTAAGCGTGCTCTTCGTATCGCTTCTCCATAATATTCGCCTTTACTCTAGTCGCTTATTGCTTAAAAATAATGACTTAATTGCTATTTCAATTTTCGATGTTCATCCAGAAGATTAATTATGGCCTCTAGTTTTGAGGTTTCAATAATTCTGCGTCCACCAGCAAGGAAGACCCTTAACTCTTCGATGCTTTTGGGCATGCAGTTAACAATCTGAACACACTCTTCCTCCTCTAAACCGAATTCCTCCACAAGTTTTTCCACAAGTTTTTCAGCTACTTCAGCCTCAACTCTAAGAAATTTAGAGGCATAATCAAGTGCGCGACGCTGAAACTGGTCTAAATTTTCTTCCCCTAGAGACTCTAGCAACTTCTTAACTTGAGGAGTTGTAAGATTCTTTTCTGTTACTGACTTTTTAGACAACTCAATCAACTCCTGTAGGGTTCTAAATGTTCAGGTCTAACAATAATCTCTTTGAGAGCTTTTCCTTGTGTAACGCTCACAATGTAGCTCCTTCCACGTTTTTCAATTACCGTGCCCACTTTGCCGTGGTAACGCCTGTGAGGCATACCCTTCTGGACGCTTGGTTCTATCATAATGACCACGCGGTTCCCATGTTCGTATTGATGGAGCAGTTTGCTTAGGCTTATCTTGCCTCTTTCTCTCGGTCTCTTTTTTAGAAGACGACGTGTCCTTGCGCGAAAACCCTTTGATTTTTTCATTTGTCCTACCTCTCAATCCTTCATAATTACGTTCAAAACATCAAGCTCTATAGGCTCTGCCTTGTTTTTAAGAATCCCTGAAACACTGGGTTTGGTTCTCTCATCATCACCTGTCACCAATTCCTTAACATATAGTCCTCCTTGACAGCGAATTTTCATCTCAGCCTTTTTAAACGACAACTTCTTTACCTTAACCCCGTATATGTACTTTTCTCGTGTCAAGTCTGCCCGTCTATGCAAAACACGTATCGGGGTTTTCTGCTTAATCACAACGTTTGTTAGCTTCTCTTCCAGAAGAGATAGGTTTCTAGCCGTGATTTTGCTCTCGAATTTCATGATGACACGATATTCTTTTTGTGCGGACTCTGCTTTTTTCAACTTTCTAACAATGTCTTTATCTGCGAACCGCAGATTTGAAACTTCCACTTTGCCCTCAGCATAAGCATTCACAGCCTTCTCAAGCCTTTCCAAGTCCAAAAACCGCTTCCTTGGCTGTTTAATTTCTATTACGAAAGGTCTGCCATTACCCAGCATGCGGGCGTCAATGTCTTCTCTTCCTGAAGCATGAAATGATTCGCCAACGCCGCCTGTTATGTCTAGGAAAGGCTTTTCAATTATCTCTTCTACTGATTCTGGATACATTTTTCCGGTCCAGTTGCATTTTTCGCAACCTTTTCCGCTGCAGTTGGAACAATGCCATTTTGATTGTGGTATGCCTCTCACCAGTTTTCTATAACGTCCAGCTACGTAGAGCGGGTTTATTTGAAGCATTATCTCTTCTGTCAGCGGGTTTATGAGCACAACTGCGTCAGGTCTGTTGTATTCCACGGGTTTTCCGTTATGTTCAGCGATTCTTTTGCCTATCATTCGTCCAAACTCGTTTCGCATGTTTTCGCTGTAGCATACTTTGAATTCAGCCTTGAATTCGTCTTCACGTTCTTCAACCAAAACGGGAAGTCGTATGCCTACCAAGAAGTTGCTATGTTCATAGTCCTTAAGCTTCTTAAGGGCTTTTTCAGCAAGTTCGTCAACAATTTCAAATTTGTCGCCACACAAGAAGCAGGGTTTTGGGAGACTTTTTCGTGGAATACGTTTTTTCATTTTATGAATTATTTCTTTTGCTATTTCAGAGAAACCGTTTGTTGCTAGAATTTTAAGAACTCTTACACCTTCTTTGTTTTTGGAAAACGCAAGCGCATGGGCTTCCAGCCCTAAAATTGTTTTTATCGTTTTTCCTCTTTCATGATTTTCCATGCTATGTCCAAGCAGAGCGAATTGTCTTCCCAGGCAATGATCACATAACGGGTATTTTTCAAGCATCTTCAAAGCTTTTTCCAAGATATTCATGATGATTCGCCTTTGCACTAGAGCAGGTTACTTAAAGTCTAGTGGCATTCCCTTCTTGAAAAATGGTAGTCTCTTTTTTCTTCGTAGAGTTTTCAGCATCCGACGCATCATCGAGTATTGCTTTAGGAGTTCCTTCACTTCTCTTTCGCTTGTTCCGGAGCCTTTTGCCACGCGTTTTATTCTTGAAGAGTTGAGAATCTTTGGGTTTTCCTTTTCCTTGGGTGTCATGGATTGGATTATTACGCGCCATTTTTCCAAACGGTCTTCAGCTGTTTCCAGCATTTCTTCCGGTACATTATAGGACATGCCTGGAATCATTTTCAGAAGTTTTCGGAAGGGCCCCATCCCTTTCATGGCTTCGAACTGTTCATACATGTCTGTTAGCGTGAACTTACCGCTTAAGATAGCCTTAGCCTTCTTTGCTGGAACCTTTATCTCTGCTTCATGCACCTTCTCAAGTAGGGTTTCCAGATCGCCCATTCCTAGCAGTCTGCCCACGAAACGAGAAGGGATGAAAGATTCTATATCCTGTGTTTTTTCGCCTGTGCCGATGAATTTTATGGGTGCGCCTGTGGCTGCGACTGCTGAGAGGGCACCGCCTCCTCTAGCCGACCCGTCAAGTTTTGTTACTAGGATTGAACCGATGGGTGTTGCTTCATTGAAGGCTTTTGATTGAACCATTGCTTGTTGGCCGATTGTTCCGTCAACAACCAGCACGATTTCGTCTGGTTTAATCTTTTTCTCAAGCATTTTCATCTCTCTGATCAGTTCTTCCTCTCCTTTGTGGCGACCGGCAGTGTCAAGAATTATCAAGTCTTTATCACTGAACCACTTCAAACCTTCCGACGCTAATTTAACAGGTTTCTTACCTTTCGGGTCTCCATATAAAGGCACGTTTATTCCGCTTGCCAGTTGCTGGAGCTGCGCATAAGCGCCGGGACGGTACGTATCTGCACAGATCAAAGCAGGCTTCAACCCTCTTTTTTGAAAGTATCTTGCAAGTTTAGCAGCCGCTGTTGTTTTTCCAGATCCTTGAATGCCGACAAGCATTATTACTTTCCTTTTTCCGGGCTCTATTTTCATCGGAACTGATTTTTCTCCCAGAAAGCGCGTTAGCTCTTCATAAACAACTTTTACTACGTGCTCACGTCTTGAAATGCCAGGAGGAACTTTTTCCTTTAGTGCTCTATCTTCCATCCGCTTAGAAATGTCGAGAACAAGTTTTACGTTCACATCTCCTTGAAGCAGAGCCCTCTGTATATCTCGCACAAGCTCTTTAACAGCAGCCTCATCAATAACGGAGGCTCTGAAAAGCTTTTTTAAGGCAGCATGAAGTGAAGAGCCCAAACGATCTAAAGCCATAGTTTCATCCAGATTTCAAGTCGTCTGCGCCTTTAAATAGATATTCAATTTTTTTGGCTTTAAGTTCCCATAAACTTTTTACACCCCTTGAGCTTTAAGTGTTTGAGGGTTAAATTTGAGTGAAAAAGTTGAGATTATAGAGAGAAAAGAAATCCCACATGACAAAGTCATGCTTTTTGGCTTCCCAGATGTTGGGTTGGTTGGCGTCATTGCAGCCTCGCATTTGATATCAGAGCTCAACTTGACCGAGGTGGCATATATGAATTCAAGATTGCTGCCGCCTCTGATCGTTTTGCACGAAGGACTACCCCACTCGCCCATAAGGATTTTTGGAAATGGCAGTATTCTTCTTGCTGTTTCAGAAACAGCCATATCAGCAGAAACAATCTACGATATCATGCATAGTTTAATTAACTGGGGAAGAAGCAAAAATGTTAGAATGATGATCTCGATGAGCGGCATTCCAGTTCAAGATAGACAAGACATCGAGAAGTTGAAGGTGTTTGCTGCCGCGTCTAACCCGGAGATGCTGAAGGCGGTTCAAGACAAGGGTGTGCATGTATTGAAGGAAGGGTATATGGTTGGTCCTCAAGCAATTATGATGCAGCACTGCGCTAACACCGGTCTGCCAGCCGTTACTCTGCTTGCACAGTGTTTCTTTAACTATCCAGATCCGGAAGCAGCAGCGGCATTACTGAAGGAATTAACAAGTATTACGGGAACTAAAGTGGACGTTTCGAAGCTTTTAGATAAAGGTGAGGAAATCCGCTTGAGAGCTAGGGATGTGATGAGGCGCACTCGACAAGAGATGTCAAAAATGAATAAGACGCAAGAGTACGACATCCCATTGTACGTGTCATAAGGAGAATGGCGAAATGTCAACAAGAAGAAGGCGTTCAATCTTCGAGATTATCAGCGAATACTTTGAGAATCTAGAAGAGTGGACTGAAAGGTTCAGAGAAGCATTAATTGAGAAGCCAAGCTGGAATCATAGAGCTTGCACGATAGAACCGCTCAGTAACATAATGGTTACCCCGACGGAAGTGATAGTTACTGTCGATTTACCCTACGCAGAAGAAAACACAATACGAGTTAAACCCATAGGCAGAGACACCATCGAGATACTGGCGAAGATGAAACGAAAAATACGATTTGACGATCTCGGCATAACTCACTACAAAGGTGAGTTCCAAACACTTCACTGCCAAATACGCATCCCAGTGCCTGTATACACGGACAAAATGGAAGTCCGCTTCAAGAGGGGGATTTTAGAGATTCACCTGTTCCGTAAACGTGGACACGAAATTCCAATAGAATAGGTTAGAAGCCTCAGCGCTGGGTTTAAAAAGTCCTCACAAATCAGATTGCTCTTTTTGCATCATCGGCTTCAAAAAAAATATAGGGTGAACGACAAGATAAGTTTTAATGAAAAATCTTAACTCTAACTTGCGTTATCTCTTTAGAACAAGTCAAGCAGGTGAAACGTTATGACGGCGGAACGAGCAATCCATGTTGCCATGTTCATCCTCATATTGGTTGGCTTATGTGGAATAAGTGCTTGGGCAAGCTATAGCTACCTAAGCGATAACCTGATACTTGAAGTGGCAGGCATAGCGTTAAGTTGGGGAGTGATACTTTCAGTACTCTATTTAGTATTCAGACAGCTCGATTGGAACTGGTGGAGTTAAATACGTTCCGAAACAGCAGAAAAAATTAATGTAAAGACAAAACTGGCATCAGAAATAACAGTCACAGTTTTGCCTTCACACTTAACCCTTACTCCAATTGATGGGCTCCTCAAGAGAAGCGCCGCTAGGACCTCGGCTCAGTACGATCTCCTAGAATGAGGTGAAAAACGATTAAAGCGTCTTTTCCCCGAAATTAAGCCTTTCAGTTATATTTATTTAATCCTAACAATTTTTACTCTGCCCAATATCTGCCAATATTCGATTTCAACGCCTGATGTAAGTTTTGCCTTCAAGTTTTCGTCTTCGGGAAAAGGCGCATCCAAATATTCATAGGTTTCTAAATCCATTATTTGAACGCCGGAAGATGTGACAGAAAACACTTGTCCGCTTCTCTTATTAATCATAGGCACTTCAACGTTTGCATCTACAGGTTTAACAAAGCTTCGCTTAGCACCATCAAAAATACCTATAGCGACAATTCTTGCCTTGGCTGAGCCGTGTTTTCCAGGTTTTGACTTAGTTATACCAACTATGCGACATGGCTCGCCGTCCACAATTATGTAGCGACCTTCACGTAAGCTTCCGACACCAGCCGGTTTACTCATACCATCACCAACTCATTACAGCATCTATCTACAGCAATTTTAAACAGCACCCATATATAGATTAAGGTGTCGCTAGTAGATGGAAAGTGAAAACGTTGTTTAAAAGCGTCGGTCTGGTCGCCCGTTTCGATAAGAGAAAGGCCATACAACTTGCAGAAGATTTAGCCAAATATCTAAGAACGAAAGGATTAGAGGTGTACGTAGAAGATACATTAGCTGAGAAAATGGAAACAGAAGAAAACAGTGTATCCCTAAAGCAGATGAAAACTGATTTTATAATCACGATTGGCGGAGACGGAACAATTTTAAGAACAGGCATCTCAGTTCCAAAACCTGAACCACCAATACTTGCAGTGAACATGGGTATTCGAGGTTTTTTGACAGAAGTGGAGCCTCAACAGGCCTTTAAGGCGGTAGACAAGTGTCTAGAGGGAGAATTTAAGCTTGAAAAGTGCATGAAACTTTCGACGGCCGCAGATGGCATAAAGTTTCCAGACGCCTTAAACGAAGTGTTAATCACCGCTGATGAGCCAGCAAAAGTACTTTATGCTCAAATAATAAAGGATGGGGAATTAATTCTGAACTGCCAAGCAGATGGAGTAATGATAGCTACAC
Source organism: Candidatus Bathyarchaeota archaeon (assembly GCA_030589055.1). Lineage (GTDB taxonomy): Archaea > Thermoproteota > Bathyarchaeia > Bathyarchaeales > Bathycorpusculaceae > SOJA01. The sequence goes on from JAUUWK010000030.1 coordinate 8,341, forward strand.
AAACAGGTTCCACAGGTTATTCCCTATCAGCAGGGGGGCCTGTTTTAGACCCAAGTGTAAATGCGTTTGTTTTGACGCCTGTGTGTGCTTTAAGCGTTTTTCGTTCGATTGTTTTTCCAGTGGATTCAAGCCTCACAGTTGAGGTTCTCAGACCGAGAAAAAACCTTGTGGTGATTGATGGACAACACCGCAGAACTGTAGATTCTGAACCTACAAGTCTAACCGTTACGCGTTCCAAATACGAAACTTCTTTCATAAGGTTTAGGGAAAACTTTTACCATCGCTTAAGAAACAGACTCGTTTTCAGGAGGCTGGGAGGAGAAACCTAACGAAAGAGGCAGCAAAAAAGGTTCTAGTCTTGGACACATCAGCCTTTGTGGCTGGTTTTGACCCGTTTTCAATAAGCGAAGAACAGTATACTGTTCCAGCGGTTAAAAAAGAAATGTCAGGACGCTCTATGGCTTGGGTTAGGTTTAAAACTGCGGTAGAAAACGGAAAGCTAAAAGTTAGATTCCCAAAAAAGATTTTTATGGATAAGGCAAAAGCGTCGGCAACACTTGTCGGAGATTCGTTTTTCCTCTCAGAAGCAGACCTCCAAGTCCTAACATTAGCCCTACAACTTAAGACCCAGGGTTACTCCCCGTTGATTGTAACAGATGACTATTCGATACAAAACGTTGCAAACCAAATGGGCATAGAATTTGCTTCACTGGCCACCTTTGGCATTCGCTTCCGTTTACATTGGATAAGATACTGCCCAGCATGCCATAAGAGGTATCCAGCGAATCATAAATCTAAAAGATGCGAAGTATGTGGTACAGAATTAAAAAGAAAACCCTCAAGAAAAAAGATACTTGAACGGTGACAAACCAATAGAATTACTAAACAAAAGTTCAGGATTTAATGAATCGGGGGAAACTCATGAACTCTGTTAAAAGGAACGTAACCTATTTCAAGGAAGCAGGCAAACAGAACACCGACGCTTTATTGAAACTTGTTAAGGAATATGTAGAAGAGGAAGGAATAAGAGATATAGTGGTTGCTTCAACAACCGGTGAAACAGGAGTAAAAGCATCTGAAATTTTCAAAGGACACAATGTTGTCATAGTTACACATTGCTTTGGTTTCCGCGAACCTGGAAAAATCGAGTTAGAAGAGGAGCATAAAAGAGAAATTCTAGCAAACGGAGCGAAGATTTTCACAGGTGTCCATGCTCTTAGCAGTGTGGAACGGGCAATCCGCAAAGACTTTGGCACAATCCAACCGTTAGAATTAATCGCTAACACGCTTAGACTTATGGGTGAGGGAACAAAGGTGTGTGTAGAAATCACTGTGATGGCTGCAGATGCCGGTTTAATTCCAGTTGACAGAGATGCAATCGTCATAGCAGGAACTGGCAGAGGTGCAGACACAGCACTTTGTATACAACCTGCAAACACTGGAAGATTTTTCGACTTAAAGATAAAAGAAGTGATAGCGAAACCACGAGCCTTCTAAAATTCTCTAGACCTCTCTTTTTTCGATGGTGAAATATAGCTGAACACTAGAACGTTTGGACCTTGTATACATTATCTTTAGTTATGGGCGTGTTTTATATCCGTCTTTAAGCTCTACATAAAAGACTCATCCAAAACAGTATGGAGCAGATAAATTGAAGTTCACAGAAAAACTGAAGGTAGAAATACTGGAGATGGCGGGTTTGGAAGGGCTTTCTCCCCACCATAGAAAGGAGAAAAACAGGCTTTACAAAGACCAAGAAAAGTGGAAAATGTGAATCGAAATCCTACTGAAGACCTGCACGCATCCGTCGGTTGTTGGAA
>JAUUWK010000065.1 GCA_030589055.1 Candidatus Bathyarchaeota archaeon
TGTCTTCATTTCATCAGCTTCCATATCATTATGCATGTACGTGCATATCGCTTTTATAAGCCTTCTCTCATAAATTTACAGAACTTCAGAAAATATACTGTTTAGCTTGCGTCAAAGCGTAACGCTTAACTATTAGGCAGAATCGATATGAATACTTGTGCATAACAGTCGCCGAAAACTGGAAGCAAAATGCATGGATACTAAAAACAGAAAAGAGGAAAACCCATCCACGACGTTACATGACAGGTTTGGCAGAAAACTTAACAGCCTAAGAATTTCTGTAACCCAAAAATGCAACCTCAAATGCTTTTATTGTCACAGGGAAGGTGAAGTTTCTGCAAGTCATGAAATGACTAGGGAAGAAATCGCAAAGATTGCAGAGATCGCTTGCGAACTTGGCATGAAGAAGGTGAAGCTAACGGGCGGAGAACCTCTTCTCAGAGATGATCTTCCAGAGATTGTCTCGGAAATCGCTGAATGTACCGACGAGGTTTCTTTGACGACCAATGGCGTTCTGTTAGAAAAATATGCCCAAACGCTTTTTAATGCAGGGCTTAAACGCGTGAACGTGAGCTTACCTTCACTCAATCCTGAGCGCTTTCAGAAAATCACAGAAAAAGATTATGTTCAACAAGTAAGAGACGGCATAAAAGCAGCTGCGCAAAGCCATCTTCATCCAGTTAAGATCAACATGGTGATGATGAAAGGAATTAATGTTGACGAAATCCCGAGGGCTATAGATTTTGCCCAAGATGTTGGCGCTATACTTCAGTTGATTGAATTTCAACCAATTCAACCGGAAAATTATGTTTGCTGGAAAACGTTCCATTGCAATCTAGTTCCAATAGAGAACTGGTTAAAAGAGAAAGCTCTCGCCGTTCAGGAGAACCCTCTCCATAAACGAAAAAGATACCTCCTAGAAAAAAACGGCGATCCAGTATATGTAGAGATTGTCCGACCCATTCATAATTCTGCATTCTGTCAAAACTGCACTCGCTTGCGAGTCACTTCAGATGGAAAATTAAAGCCGTGTCTTCTTAGAAACGATAATCTCGTAGACATAATCTCACTAATTAGACAGGGCGCAAAATCAAATGAATTAAAAGAAGCTTTTAAGGAAGCAGTTATGCTTAGAGAACCGTATTGGAGAGAGAAAAATGAAAATCCTAGTCAAGTTCTTTGCAAGTTGCCGGGAACTGTGCGGAAAAACTAGGGAACAGTTTCAGCTTCAAGACAAAGCAACGTTAAGAGATCTTCGAAACGTAGTGATGTCGATGCATCCGATTCTCGAAAATATGCGTGCTTACCTATTAATTTCGCTAAACGAAACATTTGTTACTGAGCAAACTGAACTGAAAGAGGGCGATGTGGTTGCTTTCTTCCCTCCAGTAAGCGGTGGATAATAAATGTTAGAGATAACACGTGATGACTTCTCCATAGATGAAATTGTTCAAAAAATCAAAACTGAAGATATTGGCGCCATAGTTTCTTTCATTGGAATTGTTCGTGGAAAATCTAATGGTAAAAATGTTAACAAGCTTGAATTTGAAGCCTATAAAAAGATGGCTATCCTTCAACTGAAAAACATTCGCGCTGAAACTTTCCGAAAATTTAATGTGAACCAAATAGCGATTGTACACAGAATTGGTTCGCTTAAAGTATCAGACAACATCCTGTTAATTGTTGTAGGCGCTACGCATCGTGATGAAGCATTCAAGGCATGTCGCCACGTTTTGGAGCGATTAAAAAAGACTCTGCCAATATGGAAAAAAGAATTCACGCCTGAGAAAAGCTACTGGATTGAAGGTGAAACGCATGGTAAAGACGCCTAGAACCTTATGCCAACCATTGAAAATGGTGAACGTATCCGATAAACCTGTAATTAAGAGAACCGCAGAAGCAGAAGGCAAAATCTGGCTACGACAGAGAACTATCGAAAAAATACGCCATGGACTTGTTGAAAAAGGAGATGTTCTTTCTGCGGCAAATGTCGCTGGAATACTTGCTGCAAAAAAGACTCCCGAGCTTATTCCCTTATGCCACCTGATTCCCCTTTCTCAAGTAGACATATGCTTTGACATCAATGAGAAATATGTCACTGCGAAATGCAAAGTAATAGGGAAGTGTAAGACAGGGGTTGAAATGGAAGCCCTAGTAGGTGTGAATACAGCCTTGTTGACGATATGGGACATGGTGAAATACATGGAAAAAGACGAGAAAGGACAATATCCTTGTACAAAGATGGGTGAAATAAAGGTTTCAAGAAAGAAAAAGGAGACAACAACAGAATGAGCGAGCATGACTTGCATCAATACATCAAGACAAACTTTGCAATTCTAATTGTAAGCGACACGCGAAACGAAAAAACCGACGAATCAGGCAAAATCGCAAAGAAATTAGTTAGCGACTATGGGCATCAAGTTTTTGCTTACAAAATAATAAGGAACAATAAGTCTTTGATTCAAACTACCGTAAACGAAATGCTTCAAAATCCCGAAATCAATGTAATTGTGACAAGCGGCGGCACTGGTATCAGCAAAAGAGACGTGACTGTTGAAGCCATATCAGAATTATTGGATAAGAAAATTGAAGGTTTTGGAGAACTTTTCAGAAAACTGAGCTACCAAGAAATCGGCGAAGCAGCTATGATTAGTCGCGCAACTGCAGGAGCGATTAACGGAAAAATCATATTCTGTCTCCCAGGATCCAAAAACGCAGTTAAACTAGCCTTCAGCAAGCTTATACTGCCAGGACTGGGGCACATCATCAAGGAGGCTAACAGATGAACAAGATGACTCAGTTCAAAGAACTCATATCTTACGAAGAAGCTTTGGAAAGAATCCGTAAATCGATAAAACCTATTAGGCGAACAGAAATTGTCCCTATCGAAAAAGCTCTCAACAGAGTTCTCACAGAAGATATCGTGGCAAACATGTCTGTCCCACCCTTTGATAGGGCTGCGATGGATGGATACGCGGTCAAAGCACAGGAAACTTTCGGAGCTTCTCCCTTTGAACCAAAAACGTTGAAACTTACAGAGATTCTGCATGCTGGGGCATCGTCAAACAGAGTGTTAGGTAAAGGAGAATGTGTTCAGATTGCAACTGGCAGTCCCATTCCCAAAGGTGCGGACGCTGTTGTCATGGTTGAATTCACTGAGAGAAACGGCAATGACGTTAACATCTTAAAACCAGTATATCCAGGAGCAAACATCTCGCCGAAAGGAGAAGACGTTGGAAAGGACCAAGTTGTTCTTAGAGCTGGAGAACAGTTTTTTCCCGCTAGAATTGGTGTATTGGCTGCGCTGGGAAGGAAAGAAGTAAAAGTATACGAGAAACCACGGATCATGGTAGTCCCAACAGGAACCGAGATTCAAGAAGTCGGTTCTCCTCTTCAAGAAGGACAAATTTACGATGTAAACTCGTATACGTTGTCCCTCGTGTTAAGCGAAAATGGAGCTATCCCAATAAGGTGTAAAGCTGTTCCAGACACTGATCATGAAATTGGAAAAGCCGTGAAAAAATCGCCTGATTACGACATGATTGTCTTCTCAGGTGGAAGTTCTGTGGGTGAACGTGACCTTTTAAGGAATGTAATTCAAGAGTTCGGAACAATTGTCTTTCACGGCATCCAGATAAAGCCCGGTAAACCAACTCTCTTAGCTCTAGTTACTGGAAAACCAGTCTTTGGAATGCCTGGGTACCCCACATCTTGCTTACTAAACGCATACTTGCTACTTGTTCCAGCCATACGACAGATGGCAAGATTGCCGCGGAAGATAGAGAAAACTGTGAAAGTGCCACTTGCTCAAAGGGTTGCATCCGCTTCAGGCAGAACACAGTTTCTTACAGTGAAGATAAAAGACAATCAAGCTTGTCCCGTTTTTAAACACTCAGGAGCAATAACAAGCATGACAGAAGCTGACGGTTATATAGTCTTGCCAATCAACATCGATGTCATCGAAAAGAATCAGGAAGTGACGGTGTTCTTATTTGACTAGACTAGCTTTAGTTGGCTGAATTGACACATACAGTTCTATTTGGAAGAAGCTCGCACCACCCATTTCTCCAGTCTTCTCTTAACTTCCTCCTCCAGCCTTTCCTTTGAGATGAGATGCCCTCTAACAATTACATCATCGTCTATGGCGATGCTTGGAGCACTCATTACTTGATAGGCTAATCTTTCGCTTAATCCTTCCTTTGTTGCCATATCAACAACCTTACAAATGATGCTGTATTTTTCTGCAACTTCCGAAACAATTTTCTTAGCCACAGGACAAACCGAGCAAGTGGGCAAAGTGAAAACCCTCAACTCCATGCAGTGCAACTCCCTCGAAGACTAATCGTGAGAGAATAGCTTTTAAATCTTTCATCAATAGTTGAAATGCAGAAAACGTTTAAATTAAATTGAAAGAAGCATAATATGAAAAGCCACAAAACGGGCCCGTAGCTCAGCTTGGTTGGAGCGACAGGCTCATAATCTACGCCTAGAAGAGAAACCTGTTGGTCGAGGGTTCAAATCCCTCCGGGCCCACGTATTTGTTATGCTTTAAGCTTTGCAGCTAGACCTGCAACTTTTTTTCCAAGTTCTTGGCATGATTTGAGTTCTTTTTCGTCGGGGGAGCTAACTGCTGCTGCACCGTAATGTTTGTCATGTGCACTGCCTTGAATAATCATGCCGTGGACTAGCATAGCTTGCAGTATAGATAGCAAGGTGGTTTCGCCGCCTGTTGCTGTTCCACCGGAGCTTGTGAAGGCTGCGCCAACCTTTCCTTCGAGTTTTCCATGAATCTTGACTGATTCGTCGATGAGGGTTTTAAGCTTGGCAGACATTTGCCCATAATATGTTGGTGAACCCATTATTATCCCGTCGGCACTCAGCAGGTCTTCAATGTTGGTTGCGTTAACCTTCCTTATGATTGCTTCGACTCCGCTGATTTGCTTGACGCCTTCAGCAACGGCAAACGCCATCTTCTCTGTGTTTCCGGTTCTTGAGTCATAAACAACCAGAATTTTTGCCATGGTAACACCGATGATAGACTAGAATTCACTGGCTTAATAATTTTCAGCTTTCAGGTAATGTAGGAATGTTTCCAGACAATGGTGGCGGCCTATAGAAGATTTCTTCATAAGCTATAAGTGATCAAAACTGCATTATTTCTTTATGAGGAGAATGGTAAGCGTTCACGAGGGGAGAAAGGAGAGAAAGGAGAATAATTGCCTACCATCCTCCTCATACATCCTTCATATTGCGTACATATGTTACATTTAAATCTTCCTCTGAATTCTGAATTCAACCTCACAAATTGCTAACCGTCACCTATTTTTGGCATATCAAATATCAAAAGAGCCTTATTGTTCAAAGATATTTTCCTTTTTATCTAGAGGGCAATCACTGTTTAAGCCATGTATTTCTAGACTAGTTTATCCTTTGATTTGTAAGGTATAGGGGCCTTCTGTGAGTTTTTCCGCTTTACGTTTTCGCACTAGAACCGTGTCTTCTATGCGTATGCCTCCGAAACCTACAATGTATATGCCAGGCTCGATCGTTACAACGTTGCCGACAGCTAGCCTATCTTTGCTTTCTGGGTTCAGTGTGGGTGGTTCATGAACGTCTAGGCCTACGCCATGGCCTAACCCGTGGACGAAATATTCGCCGTATCCGGCAGTCTTTATTACTTTTCTTGCGATTTCGTCTATGTCCTTTGCCTTTGCTGTGGGTTTTACGGCTTGGAAGGCTTTCTCTTGAGCCGTCTTAACAATTTCGTAGACTTTCTTTTGCTTTGCTGAAGATTTTCCAGCCACAATTGTTCTTGTCATGTCTGAACGATAATGTAGGTAGGTTGCTCCTATGTCAACGACAACCAAGTCGCCTTTAGATATTTTTCGGTCGGTGCAACCTCCATGTGGAAAAGCTGAACGAGCGCCTGATGCCACGATAGTTTCGAAAGCTGTTCCCCCAGAACCTTTTCTGCGCATAGCGTATTCAATTTCCGCAGCAACTTCGCACTCTCTTACGCCTGGCTTGATTGCTTCGTAAGCGGCTTTCATGCCTTCGCTTGTTAATTCTCCAGCTTTTCGCATAAGCTCGAGTTCTTCTTCGTCTTTGACCTTACGAAGCTCTGACACGGGTTTATTATCGATTTTTATTCTGGCTATTCCTCTCACGGCTTTCCGAAGTTTCAGATAATCCGCAACGTTTGGAATGCCTGTGATTGTGGCTAAGCCAAGTTTTTTTATCTTTGATGTTTTGACTTTTTTTGCGATTTTTGTTGCTAGGTCTTCGCCTCTATTGACGAGTTCAACTTTGAATCCTTTGGCTTCGGCTTTAGCTT
>JAUUWK010000001.1 GCA_030589055.1 Candidatus Bathyarchaeota archaeon
GAGCTGAAGAAGTCTCAAGAGCAACTCCTCAAAGCGCAAAGACTTGCAGTAATAGGTGAATTAGCCGGCATGGTAGGTCACGACCTACGTAACCCTCTAACAAGTATCAATGGAGCTGCATACTATCTGAAGAAACGGTTAAGTTCAAAAATAGACGACAAAGCAAAAGAAATGCTCGATCTTATAGAGAAGAACATAGAATATTCAAACAAGATAATAAATGACCTTTTGGATTATTCGAGAGAGATGAAGCTGGACTTGACGGAGAGTAATCCGAAGTCGATAATAAAAGAGGCATTGTCTCTTGTTAAGATTCCGAAAAATATTCAAGTAATAGACTTGACGGAAAACAAGCCGAATACACAGGTTGACATTGTAAAAATTAAGAGAGCCTTCGTCAACGTAATCCAGAACGCCGTGGACGCCATGCCTAAAGGTGGATCACTAACAATAAAAACTAGAGAATCAAATGGCAACCTAGAATACGTCTTTTCAGATACTGGAGTAGGCATATCCAAGAAAACGATGGAAAAGCTTTGGACTCCGCTTTTTACAACAAAAGCAAAGGGAATGGGTTTCGGCTTGTCAATCTGTAAACGCATTGTAAAGGCGCATGGAGGTTCCATTTCCGTAAAAAGCAACCGTGGGAAAGGCACATCTTTCACTGTGACTATCCCAACGAAACCAAAAATAGAAGGAGGTGAAAAAGTATGGGTGAAAACGCTAGAATCCTCATTGTTGACGACGACGAAGACATAAGAAAAGTATTGACGACAATACTTGAGGACGAAGGCTACATTGTTGAATCAGTGGGCACGGCTAGAAAAGCAATAGCAAAAACTAGAGACAACTTCTATAATTTAGCCTTAATCGATGTTCGACTTCCAGACCTGGTGGGAATAGAACTTCTAACAAGAATGAATGATTCAACGCCTAAGATGCGAAAAATAATCATCACAGGCTATCCAACACTGCAGAACGCGATTGAAGCAGTGAACAGAGGCGCAGACGCCTACATAATAAAGCCCTTTGACATGGAAAAAGTTCTAGACACCATCAAGGAAGAGCTGATGAAACAAGAAGAAGAGAAGAGATACAGCCAAGAGAAAGTCGCAGATTTCATTGAAGCAAGAGTGAAGGAGTTGGAAGCTAAGGGAAATTTGGCTTACAAGAGGAAACCTTAAATCTTAGCAATAATTCCCAACTTTCTTCTTTCGTTGGCATCTTTCAAATTTTCAATTTCTTCTAGTTGTGTACCATAATTTTGGCTAGCATTGTTTAGATAGGTTTTTGCGCATAAATCTCCAGTGGTGGCCAATTTTGAAACCGAGTTTTCGAAAAAGAGTCACGGATGGAATGTTCCGTTCTGAAGTGTATAAAGCCACGGAGTCCACTCCCCTTTCGATGAGGAAGTTCATCGCCTTACATGTAAGAGCGGATGCAAGATTTTTGCTACGATATTTGGAAAGGGTGGCTGCTGGACCAAGATAACCTCGCTTACCACCGAAGAATTCGTTGTATTTTCCGTCTGGTCTGGAAACAACAACTGAAACAATTTTACTGTCAAGTTCAGCGACATGAATCCATTCTTCGCTGAAAGGAAAACATCCAGACTTCCATCTCTGAACAACACCTTGTTTCAGTCTTTCCCAGCCAAACCCGGCGTTCACAGCTTCAACAAAATCTTTTTCCTCTTCTGTTTTCAAACTGCGAACAATTGTGTCTTCTGGAACTTCTGGAAGAAGCTTCAAACCGTCAAGTCTAGCAACCATGTGGTATAATCCACCCTCAGCCTTGTATCCCCGTTCAGCCCACTCGGCGATCTTTTTGCTTCCAGCATCAACAACCGTGAAAACCGTTTCACCCTCAACATGTTTTTCGATTTCCTTAACCAACAAGCTCTCTAGACGTTTTCGATTTAAGCCTTCAAGAACACAAAGCCACTCAATTTCTTCACCCCAACGCCCATTGTTATATGCAGCAGCGCCTATGGTTCCGCCTTCTTCCTTAGCCATTAGAATTTTAAGATCCCACTCCTTAATCTGAGAGCGAAGTTTCCGTTCATTGAAGGGAATGAACTCGTATGATTCTCTGGGTATTTCATTGAGTAATTTAACCAAGCTTGGGAAGTCTTTATCGGTGAAGCTTCGAATTTGAACAGTCATGCTTTGTCTTTTAGAACAGAACTAAAAATAGTAATAAATGTTTAGATTAGACCTAAGTTATCGCTGTAACTATTCTGTCTATGCTGGTATCAAGGTTTTGGAGATTTGCATTTTTAGTTCGGCGTGTTGCTCTCTGACTTCGTTTCTTAAAACGATAATTTCTGACCGAAGTCTCTTCTTGGATTCTGGAGCCAAATCCTTCGATTTTATCATGTTCTTCTCAATCTTTTCTATGTCCTTCTCTGCGGAACGCCTTATCTCTTCAGATTTCTTCAAGGCTTCCACTTTCAATTTTTCGATTTCTGCGAAGTCTTTCCTTATGTTTCTTGCCCGTTTGTTCAGCTTTTCTCTTATCTTGTTCACTTTTTCTCTATATTCGCGCTCAGAAGGGCCTCCCATTGTGTAACACCATTCACCCTTTTTTGTCTGTCGGAATAATTAATAAATTTTATGACGTAACAATCAGTAAATATGGAGGCCTCAGTTTCGATGAGCGGTCAAACGAATCAAGAGTGACGGGTTGAAATATTCTTGATTGTGAGCATTAATTCCAGCTGCAACGACAAAGGGATACAGATTATGTAGAGTTGAATCTAAGACTTTAGGTCATAGGTTTTCGGGATTGTAGAGCAAAGTCGCGCGCGCTACGATCTATGAAAAGAAAACCAAAAGAGGTTTGGAAAAATTCCTGAAGATCAGGAAAATGCTAAATCAAGAATACTTAGAGACCGAGCTGCTTCTGAGAAAAGAAAAGCTGCGGAAACGAAAGAACGTAGGAAATATGCGGGAAAATATGAGAATACAAGGAATGAAAAACGTATATATTTGGATCTCACTTATGGCTAAATAGGTGAAAACTGTGAAGTGGGTGACCCGCGAATTCGTTCATGTAGACAGAACTGCATGCCCGTGGCTTATCAAGAAATTCATAGACTCACAAGCCGAATTCATGTTTGTACCAACAGAAAGAATAGCAGAAACCGCAAAAACTCGAGGAGCAACACCTTTTGACGTGCCCGGAGTTAAGCTTGGACATAGAAACGGAAAATGCAGCTTCGAAACCATAATAGAAGAATACAAGTTGAAAGACCCTGTGCTTCATGAACTCGCCAAAATCGTTCATTCAGCAGATACACGCGACACTGAACTGGCCCCTGAAGGAATAGGTTTAAGCTCAATAATGACTGGCGCAAGATTTAATGTAAAAGACGATTCTGAAGCAGTAGAGAAGGCTGCATACGTTTATGATGCACTTTACACCTATTGCAAAATTAAGCTGCTCCGCGAGAGATGCAAGAATGAATTAGAGAAGATGAACCGAAAACAGCAAAGAGAGTTCTTAAGAAAGAAGATGCGAGAGGAAATAACAGGTTAACGTTTTCTCCCACCTTTATGTATTGAAGTTAAACGGTAGCATCATATTTATAGGGGATTGCATAGACTTGCTTAAAGCTTCTTCTAGAGTCCTTTATTTTTGGCTAACTGTTGGCGAAAGTCTCTGATACTTCTCCTATAGCAGTGAATATGATCCATAGAATTATTGGAATTTCGTTGCTGGAATTATTGCTGAACTGCTGAAACCAAAAATTAAGAAAACTAAGAAGGTAATTGAAAGGCATGCTGAAATAAGAATTAGTCAAATCATCCTTCTAAGCTTCGTTTTTCCTTTCATTTCATCTTTTATAATCCATAAATAGGAAAGGTAAATTACCAATGCGAGTAACAGGAAATCCCAATGAAAACATATCATTTAACTCGTTTAATTCTTAAGATAGCGCCTCTACTAAAGTTTTATTACTTCTTAAGTTCAATAGCCCAAAACCAATAGTGTTCAAAGCTGGTTTGCTGATGGCTTCACAGACAAGAAACGCTAGAGATAGCACTTTTTTGATGATATGCATTATGGGATCATTTGCGATCTTAAGCTCTACAATGTCAAAAAACCCTGTTTTGAATCCGTTTGCCACAAGTCTCGGAACTCCAGAAGTTTGGTTGGGTTTTATAGCTGCTGCTTCAACTATTCCCGGCATTTTGATTAGTTTGCCCGCTGCTTCACTTTCAGACATTTATGGTAGAAAGAAATTCTTGTTAATATCAGGATTTGTCTTTGCTTCAGCTCCTTTCCTTTATCTTTCTGTAACTGTGTGGTGGCAACTCATCCTCGTCAGGTTTTACCATGGATTTGCAACGGCAATCTTTGTCCCAGTCGCTGAAGCCTCAGTGGCTAAGCTGTTTCCAACTAAACGAGGAGAACGCATATCACTTTTTTCTTCAGTAACGTACGTTGGGAGAGGGATTGCACCTTTTCTGGGTGCCTACATGCTACTCGTCACCAACACAGATTTTGATGTGCTTTATTTGGCTGTAGGCGCTGCTGGTGTGACAGCGTTTATTTTGGCTTTGCTTTTTTTAGTTGAGAGGAAGAAGCAACCCGTACCTTTGCAGCAGAAGAATGAGAAAGAGATTGTTAGGAGGGTGTACCGCGGATGGGGAAAAGTTGCTAGAAACCACGATGTTTTAGTGGTGAGTTTTGTTCAAGCTTGTCAATTTTATACCTATGGCGCGGTTGAATATTTTCTGGTTGGTTATTTAACTAAGGTTGTTCACTTTGACTGGTTCATAACCGGCGTTATTAGTGGAAGCCTCTTAGTAGTGCCGATTGTGGCTAAACCGTATATGGGCAGAATTTCAGACAAGGTTGGAAGACGAATTCCGATAATTGCAGGCTGCATAATAGGGAGTCTTCCTTTATTGGTGATTCCTTTCGTCGTTGAGTCTTCCATTCTCCTTCTGCTTTCAGTAGTTTACGGATTTGGTTTTGCAGCTGTAACGGCTTCCACATCAGCTTTAGTCAGCGAGCTTGTACCCAAGGAATTAGTCGGCACATCCATGGGGTTTCTCGCCACAATAATGGATGTTGGTCAGACCATAGGGCCAATCATTACAGGGATGATAATTGCAACAAACGTGGCCTACCAAGGCTCATTTCCAGCATTAACCGCAGTACTACTGCTTTCTTGTGTAATATTCACCTTGTCCAGAGTTGCCAAAACTAAATAGCCATTCATAGAAGCCCTGAAAAGAGATTGTCGAACGAAAAATACTCACCTATTTCTTCTGATAAAACCTGCAAAAAGTCTAGACACTTACGCTTCAACTTTCTCACTTGCTTTACTGAAAAAAGGAAGAAAGAGATGGTCTTTCCTCTTGAGTAGAGAGGTGTAATCTAATTGAATGTAGACGAGTTCGCACTCATTTTTCCAGCAGATTGATTTTGATTTCTTTTATTTTCAATTTCCAGATTTTTTCAGGTGCTCCTCCGCCAGTTTCTCTGTATTCTGCTAGTTCGATGATGCCTGCTTCTTCCAGTTCGGAGAGATGGTAGTAGAGCCCTGATCTTGAGAGTGATTCTCCAGCCTTCTCTAATTCCTTCAGTATTTCTTTCGAGCCTCTTGTTTTATCTCCTATCGAGCGGGTTATGAGCCATCTTGTTGGGCAATGAAGTGCCCCAAAGTATTTCTGGATTTGAGTCAAATCTTTTAGGTTGGAGTGTCTGCATCCGTTAGTGCACATGTTCCCATCTTGCCTTTAATATCTATAAAGGAGTTTTAGCTTATTCTTTTTTCCAGTGTTTTTCTACATGGCTTAGTTCGAGGTCAGCGCCTTTAACATCGCCTTTTAAAAGCAGTTCGCGAGCTTCACTTATGTGTTCTAGAGCGCAACCTTTTGGGTCGTGTTTGAATTCGCATTGTTCTTTCTCTTTTTTACACATGATATATCACTAGAACGTTATAGTGTTCTTTGCAATATTTAAGTCTTTCCTGAGATATACGGTAATCTTTGATACGAAAGTTTTAAGCGTATTCTTTACGACTTAGAATTGAGGTCATTCATCCGAAAACACGTTATTTCATGCTTTCTTTTTTGTGTGATTATGTCTATGCTTTGCATTGTTTCTCTTCTTGTTAAACTAGTTATTATTCATGTCAATGTAGAAAGGTTTTATATAATGAAACACTACGCGTAGTGTTCGTTTTGCTTCACAAACGCTAGATGTATAGGAGGCAAATCTCTTTAGGGGATTATGAGGGAAAAAGGGTAGGATGAAGTGTCCATATTGTGGGTCAGAGAGTATCAGGACCCTTGAGACGAGGGATTCGCAGAACGACACTATTAGACGTCGTAAAGAATGTCTGAACTGTGGAAAACGCTTCACAACTTACGAGTATATTGAAACCGTGGAGCTTATGGTTCGGAAAACAGATGATAGAATTGAGCGTTTTGACTTAAACAAAATTATTAGGGGCATTCAGAAAGCCTGTGAGAAAAGACCCATAACTATGGAGCAGATTCGCAATCTGGCTGAACGTGTCCGACAGGATTTGATGATGAGGGGGAAAGGAGAGGTTTCTTCACAGGAGATCGGAGACCTAACCGCGAAGTATTTGAAGAGACTTGACCACGTGGCTTATGTAAGATTTGCCTCAGTTTATAGGCGCTTTGAGGAGCCAGCCGACTTTACAAAAATCCTCAAAGAGGTGAGAAAGTGAAGTTTGTTAGAAAACGTGATGGAAGATTAGAACCTTTTGATCAGGAACGAATAACAAACGCGATTTGGAAGGCAGCGCGCGCTATAGGTGGAAAAGACCGCGAGTTAACCAAGAAACTAAGTGACCAAGTTGTGGTCTTGCTTCAGGAACGCTTCGGAGAAGACGGCGTTCCAACTGTTGAGGAAATCCAGGACTTGGTTGAGAAGATAATCATAAAAAATGGGTATGCAAGAACAGCCAAGGCTTACATTCTCTACCGGAAGCAGCATCAAGACTTGCGTGAGTTAGCTGCCCTACTAAGCTCAGCAGATCTTGTGGATCAATACTTGAATACTGAGGATTGGCGGGTGAGGGAAAATTCGAATATGAGTTATTCGTTGCAGGGCTTAAATAATTATTTGTCGTCCACGGTTATAGCGAAGTATTGGATTACACGGATTCATCCGCCTAAAGTTGCAGACGCACACTTTTCCGGAGATCTACATATTCACGACTTAGGCGTTTTGGGACCGTACTGCGTGGGCTGGGACATAAAAGACCTGCTTCTTTCAGGATTCGGCGGCGTAAAGGCAAAGATAGAGAGTACGCCTGCGAAACACTTCAGAACCGCTCTTGGGCATGTGGTGAACTTCTTTTATACGCTTCAGGGAGAGGCGGCGGGAGCTCAGGCTTTCAGCAACTTTGATACATATTTGGCACCGTTCATACGTTATGATGGATTAAGCCGAAAGGAAGTTGAGCAGGCGCTTCAGGAATTCTTCTTCAACATGAACGTGCCAACCCGTGTGGGTTTCCAAACACCCTTTACGAATTTAACCTTGGACCTTACAGTTCCGGAGTTTATGAAGGACGAGTCTGTGATTGTCGGTGGAAAGGTGATGAATGAAACTTACGGCGAGATGCAAGAGGAATTAGACATTTTCAATCTTACCTTCGCGGAAGTTATGTGTAAGGGAGATTCGAAGGGTAGGGTTTTCACTTTTCCGATACCGACATATAACATAACGAAGGATTTTGATTGGGAGAACGGGGTCTGTGAGAAGCTCTTTGAAGTTACTGCCAAGTATGGTGTGCCATACTTCTCTAACTTCATAGGCAGTGACATGAAGCCTGAAGACGTTAGGAGTATGTGTTGTCGCTTAAGAATAGACAACCGAGAACTGCGTAAGCGCGGCGGCGGTTTCTTCGGAGCAAATCCGTTAACGGGCAGCATAGGTGTAGTGACGATTAATCTTCCGAGGATAGGATATTTAGCGAAGGATGAGGATGAATTTTTTGAACGTTTAGGGGAGATGATGGAGACTGCCAAGAACAGCTTAGAGACAAAGAGAAAGGTGCTTGAAAAATTCACAGAGAACGAGTTGTATCCATACTCGAGGCGTTATCTTCATCAAGTAAAGGAAGGTTTTGGGAAATTCTGGAAAAACCATTTCTCGACAATAGGGTTAGTGGGCATGAATGAGGCATTGCTGAATCTCTTTGGACGTGGCATAGGAACTCCAGAAGGATTAGACTTTGCAGCAAAAGTGCTAAGCTTCATGCGAAACAAACTGGCAGATTTTCAGGAGGAAACTGGAAGCATATATAACCTTGAGGCAACGCCTGCTGAAGGCACATCTTACAGACTCGCGCGCATAGACAAACGGAAATATCCAAATATTATTGTAGCTAATGAGAAACATCTTGCAAAAGGCGTTGAACCTTTCTACACCAATTCTTCACAGTTGCCTGTGGACTATGAAGTGGACTTGTTTGAGGCTTTAAGGCATCAGGATAGATTACAGACGCTTTACACTGGCGGCACAGTTTTCCACATCTATCTTGGTGAGCGGATCTATTCGTGGAAGGCTGCAGCTGAACTCGCTAGGAAGGTGGCTTGGAACTCGCATCTGCCCTACTTCACTTTGACGCCTACCTTCAGCGTTTGTCCAACTCACGGTTACGTAGGCGGCGAACACAAACAATGCCCAACGTGCGGAGCAAGATGTGAGGTTTACTCGAGGGTTGTTGGTTATCTCAGGCCAGTTGACCAGTGGAATGACGGTAAACAGGCGGAATTTGCTATACGTAGAAGCTTTGACAAATCTGTTGTTTTGGCAACTGTGCATGCGTGAGTGAAGCTTACATGAAGTTCAGCGGCATCCAAAAGACAAGTCTGATAGATTTTCCAGATAGAGTAGCTACAGTGCTTTTTACCCCTGACTGCAATCTGCGCTGTCCTTTCTGTCACAACTGGAGAATCGTGCTGGATCCTAAGCCTCCATTCCTCAACGAAGAAACAGTGATTCAAATTCTTGAGAAACGCAAGAAATTCGTGGACGCAGTAGTCATAACTGGCGGAGAACCGACAATACACAAGGAGATTCCAAAATTCCTAAAGAAACTTAAGGAAAAAGGCTTTTCGGTTAAACTCGACACTAACGGTTTTTTTCCAGAGGTTTTGAAGGAATGCTTGGCTTATGTGGATTACGTTGCTTTGGATGTGAAGACTTCATTGGAGAGATATGGACGTTTAGGAGCAAAGGACACGGCTGATTTTTTGCGTACGGTTGAGATTTTGAAGAATGAAAACGTTGACTATGAGTTTAGAACTACAGTTGTTCCAGGCTTCGTCGACAAGGAAGATATTTCAGAGATAGGTGAAATCGTCAAGGGTGGAAAACGTTTTGCATTCCAACAGTTTGTTGCTGGCGACACATTAGACAAGGTATTCAACAGTGTTAATCCTTATCCGCCTGAAGTTATCGGTGAATTTGCCAGCGTCATGAGAGAATACGTTGCGAATGTAACGCTTCGTATATAACTCGACATTTTGGAAGAGGCCCGTAGAGATCATAGAAAATCGGAAGAGTTGGCTTAGTGCTTTGTCACTAGTTGAGAGCGAGTTGGAGTCGTACGTGTGAGAAAGATTATTATGTCGTTGCATTGCCATATAGTTATGTGGTGATAAAATTTGGGAAAGTATGCAACAATATCGGTTCCCGCAGAGATCAAGAAGGTTCTGAAGGAAGCTAAAGGTGAGAATGAGTGGGGAGAGTTTCTCCTGAACTTGTATGCTGAAGTTAAGAGACTGAGGAGTGAGGAGGCATTTAAGAAGCTGGCGAGAACACTTACCGATGAAGACTTGAGGGTTATAGTCGAATCGAGCAGAGAGTTTAGGGAGAGGTTCGCGTTTAGATGAACCTACTCGACACAGACATAATCATGGAGTTGTTGCACAAGAGAAGACATGAGATGGGAGCTATTTCAATCATAACGCTCATCGAGATCTTAAGAGGGCTAGAAGATAGGAAAAGGATTGAAGTCAAGAATTTACTCGAAGAAAGCTTCAATGTGCAAAGCCTAGATAACGAAACGATCAAAGCTTACTGCAGCTTATACCGCAAGCTCAAAAAGGAAGGCACGTTAATACCTGACGCAGACCTACTCATAACCGCAACAGCCATATCCAGAAACATAACGCTGAGAACACATGACGAACACTTCACAAGACTGACAAAGTTCGGCCTAAGATTGGCGCAAACACCCAAAAAGTAAATGGAAACCCGAATTCGTACCTATCACTTAGCGGAGTAGGTAAACTTCGAATCTTTAAACCGAAATATAATCTTTATATATAAGCTCACGAAAAAACCAAAAAAGGGTCTTGGAGCTTTTCTATGAAGGACTCAGCAAGGGTAAAACCAGAAAAACAACCACTTTGGCCTCTTCCTCAGTTGATGAAGCCCTTGAAGCACGCGCGCTAGGGTGTTAGTAGGCGGATATCCCTACGAATTTTAGTTTTTGGATTTTCATTGAGGGGACTGTTGTTGCTTTTATCATTTCAAGTTTTTTGCCGATCAATGGTATGTTGCTTAGGGCTGAGAGCATGCTGTCCGTGAACCGCATATTCACAATCGGCTTAGATATTTCACCGTTTTCAATCAGGAAGGTTCCGTCTCTCGTCAGCCCCGTTAAAACCATCTTTGCCGGTTCAACAGGGTTCACGTAATGAAACGTCGTAACGAATATTCCACGCTTTGTTTCAGCAACCATTTCCTCCAAAGTAGCATCTCTTGGACTCGCAATTAAGTTGAAGGGCATAGGACGCTCAGAATAAAAATCACTGATAGGAGGCAAAGCATGACCAGTGCTCTTCTTACCTTCCTTACCAGCAGTAAAAGAGTTATAACATATGCTCTCTTCAGAAACAACTCCGTTGCTTATCAAGTGTGAAGTCCTCTTCGGGACTCCTTCACCATCGATTGGCGTTGCATAAAGCGTCTGCGGATCTCTAGCATCATCTTTTACGTTAAGTTTGCCGTCGAAAACCTGCTGATTCAGACAATACTTGACAAACGATCGTCCATCCTGATATGAAGTCGCTGAGAACCCAATGTAGCCAAGATACATTAAAAGTGTCGCAGAAGCCAAAGGCGACAAAACAACCTCGTACTCGCCCGGAGAAAGATTGATTGGATTTATGCTCTTCACAGATTTTTCAGTGGCATCTCCAGCCAAAACAGCTGGTTCAATGTCTTTAACACGCCTCGAATACTTCTCAGCAGTTCCAAAACCCTCTGAAGCCCCAGACTTGGAAATAACCGTGGTCTTCATGTTTGTCGAGGATATTCTAGCCGACGCTGAGACACCCAACGAATTCGCCACCGCATAAGCCATCGAGCTACTTGAAAAAAAACCTGCAACAGCCTTCACAATCGAAGACTTCGAATGTGCAGTTTCAATAGCCTCTTTAACCTTTTCCGCTCTGTACATAGGCGTACAATTCGCTGTCTCCTCGTCAAAGGTTCCTTCAATAGGAGCCCAAGATTGCGGTTCCGGCAAGCTCTTAAAGTCCTTGTTTGGCGGTGAAGCCCCTGCAATCTTCACTGCCTGCAATACAGCCTTTTCAATTTGTTCTTTTTCCAAAGTGTTAACACGTGTTGTGCTGATCTGCTTGTTCAGGATCACCTTGATTAATACTCCACCCTTTTTCGTTGCAACATTCTGATGTATCTGGGAATTCGCAAACCTTGTCAACGTCGTGTCAAGCAGAAACCCCGAAGCCTGCGCTTGATCGATATTCTGTCGCATAGCATATTGCACAGTTTTCTCCGCTATTCCTAACAATCTTTCTGTAACCAAAACTTCTACCTCACTAGATTAATCCAACACACACCTTACGAAACCTTGCAGTTCCGCAGCCATGTCCAACATACATCACCTGACTTGGTACACCTTTGCCACAGTTCGGTAAGCCATGCATCATCCAGTCGTCATTGCTCAGAGCATCACATGAACCCCAAAACTCCGGAGTGACACCCATATAAGTCGGATTCTTAACCAAGTTTTCTTTACTTCCATTCTTTATTCTCCAGCCAATTTCAGTGCCGAATTGAAAGTTTACGCGTCTGTCATCGATGCTCCACGAACGATTAGTCAACATCAAAACACCGTCCTTCGTGTCCTCGATAACATCCTCAGCCTTCCAGTCTCCCGGAAGCAAATTGATGTTTGTCATGCGAATAAGCGGCAGAGCCAAAGGCGAATCCGCCCTCATCCCACCGCTGCTCTCTCCAAGATTCAACTCAACCGCAGTCTCCCGAGAACTCTGATAGCCCACAAACAAGCCATCCCTAACCAAATACACCTTTCTCGCTCTTGTACCCTCATCATCATAACCAAACGACCCAAGCCCATGCAAAACAGTAGCATCAGCCATCAGGTTCACCTTTTCAGAACCATAACGAAAGTTCCCAAGCTTCTCAGGAGTAAGAAAGCTCGTTCCAGCATAATCCGCTTCTGTGCCCAACACCCGATCAAGCTCTGTCGGATGCCCACAACTTTCATGAATCTGCAAAGCAAGCTGATCGCCTGTGAGGATTAGATCCATTTCTCGTGAAGGGCACTTTTCAGCATCGAAAAGCTTCAAAAGCTCCTGCCCAGTCTCCTTCGCATGATCGATCAAGGCTAGAGACTCAAAGAACTCATAACCGCTTGCGGCATTGTTGCCTCCAAAAGAAGCTGGATACGACCGTGTCTCCATTTCTCCATTCTTAACAGCTATGGCTGACAATCCTCCGCCACACCACGTTATTTGCTGACTGATCTTCGCGCCTTCGGTACTCATGAAAAGCTTGTTCTCTCTGAATCCACGATAATAAGCGTAAGCAGCCTTAATCAGCGGAGACTGCTCCTTAAGAATTCGTCCAGCTTGAACAAGCACACCCAGCTTCTCCTCCACTGGAACCTTAAACGGGTCTTTACGAAAACTGCTAACATACCGATCTTCTCTAGCTTCTTCCGAGATTAATGCCGCATCTTTCTTCTTCAATAAAGCGCTTGCCCTTGCAATGCTGACGGCTTTCTCAACGGTTTTTATGATTTCTTCCTTGCTTATGTCAATTGAACCAGCAAAACCCCACGCCCCATCTACAATTACTCTAACACCGAACCCCTTCGCCTGGAACAGGTTAACAGCTTCTGGTTCACCGTTCTTCACTGTCAAAACTTCATTGAGAATCTCGCTCACTCTGACATCCGCGTATGAAGCCCTTTTCTTCCCTGCTTCTTCCAAAGCTATTTTCCCAAACTCAGCGAACAATCTAGCACCTCCTCTACTTGAAACAACTGAAAGATCTTATCTTGCTTTTCACTTTTGCGGTAAAAAGCGTAAGGTTTAAGGGTTAATGTTTCACTTAGGTTTCGACTGTTCTTAAGATGAGGTTTGTGGTTTGAGTGAAGAGAAAAGCTTAGAGGAACTCAAGGCTGATGTTCTGATTAAGCTTAGGAAATACAGGCTGCTTAAGAAGGAAAAAGTCAAGGATATTATGCACTATTTTATCAAGGTTCCCAAAGAAAAACAGAAAGCCCTGATTTGGTGCATCCCCAAAGAAGGCACAGTTGGCATAGCGGTAGTTAAAAACTTGGAAAAGGTCATGAAAGAGAAGAACATGGAAAGAGGGATACTTATTACAAGTGGAAAATACACCCATGCGGCACGCGTGAATGCCAAGAAAATGAACATTGAGCTTCTACCTAAAATCTTTCCATCCTTCGACATATTCAAACATAAGCTTGTTCCAAAACACGAAATGTTAACACAGAAAGAAAGAGACCAAGTACTTACTCAATACAAGATTCAGCCATACCAACTACCTGAAATCAGAGCTTCAGACCCAGCCGTAAAGGCTATAGGCGCAAACCCCGGAGATATATTGCGGATAATCAGAAAGAGCCCCACAGCAGGCACACACATAGCTTACCGTTACGTCGTGGAGTAATAGCCTTCTTGTCCTTACAACCGGTTCAGTAGTTCACCTAACTTGTTCCTTCAACTCGTGCAAAATTACTAAGGCTTCGCCTAAAGATATGCCAAGCATTGCAGCCAATTCATCCGGCTTTATATCCGGTTTCTCGTGAAGAATAACTTCTCTTGTATAGGCGTTGTGATGTGGATACATGACTAAGGCGTGAACTGTCTCAACAAGTGTCGGCCAGAGTCTATCCTTCGTATAATCCTCAAGACTCATATGCATCACATATAATATGTTAAGCAATGGTTATTCAATTTACCGTAAAGCTGGGTGGTCTGTGTGGCGCCTCAAACCACACTTGCAGTCAATTGGTTGGCCCACTTTGAAACGACAAATAAGCCCCCTCCCCCTAGGTTTTTTTAGGCAGGTTGCCTGGCACGTCTTTCTTGCGCCACGCGTCGTTGGCTAGTCAAAACTGAAAGGAAGCCTTCCAAGACAATGTGCAACAAAGAGTGTTGATAGACGGGGCAGTTTTTCTAAGTTCTAACATAAAAAAAAGGGATGGGTGTCGACGAAGCACATTCTACCTTTTCACATTGTTGAACTCGCCTCTCAAAGCTCTCTTAGCCATAATGCAAACTCCTCCCTTATGCTTTTCAGGTAGAAGCCGTTCTTGAGCAAAAATGAAGTATGTCCTCTCCAAGATTTGTAGCGCGCATCTCGTAACAACCCGTCCCCAAAAAACCTAGGGGGGTAGATCCCACTGGCAAAAATTGCAAGCGACACTTCGCTAACTTGTTTCAGAAAGCAGAAAATAGGGGTTCTTGGAAAGTGAAATCTTGTACTAAAATAGTATTACCGTAAAGTATATTTCCATCAGGATGTTTTAGGCTTTAAATTCAGGACACAAGTGGAATATGCGATGGAAATTAAAGCAGTAGTCTTTGATCTTGATGGAACCCTTGCCCGTTTCAACCTGAATTATAAGGCTGTGAGAGTAGAGGTTAGAAGCTTTCTTACAAAGAAGGGCTTTCCAGCCTCGATCCTATCAACGAATGAAAGCATATTCGAAATGCTGAAAAAAGCTGAAGTATTCTTGAAAAACAACGGCAAATCAGAGAAAGTAATAGAAGAAATCTACGGGAAAGCTTTGGCAATAGCCGAAAAATACGAGTTAGAAGCTGCAAAAACTACAAGCTTACTTCCGGGTGCGGCTGAGACCCTTAATACGTTAAAGAAGATGGGCTTGAAAATTGGCTTATTCACAATTAACAGTGAAAAGTCCACAAACTACATCTTGAAACGGTTCAGAATAGCAGACTTTTTCGATGTAGTGATTCCAAGAAACAGTGTAAAACACGTTAAACCTAGCAGTGAACACCTCGAAGCCGCTTTAAAGGCTTTAGAGGTTAATCCAGATGAGACAATAGTTGTTGGAGATGGGATCAGCGATATGAGATGCGCCAAAGAACTAAAAGCGATTGCCGTGGGTTTGCCAACGGGAATCTCTTCCCAAAAGAAACTAGCCTATTCGGGAGCAAACTACATAATCACGTTAATTACAGACATACCAACGCTAATAGAACAGACCAGCGAAGCTTAGCATTACACTTCAAGCTCTGAAAGTTTACGTTTTTTGTTGAGAGCAAGAATCGAAGCTGATGCAGCGATTAAACCTATGGCTAAACCTGAAACCACCCCATCATCAGACCGAAATCCATGCCCGCTACATAATTTTCTTCGTTTGCCTTTTGAACGTTCACAGTTTTCACAGATAACGGAATGGTTTCAGCCATGTTCCCAGCCTTGTCGTAAGCAACAAGCCTTATTGTGTGTGTTCCATCACCAACCTCAGTTGTATTCCATTCATATGAATAAGATGCGGTGACATTAAGTGCCGCGGAGTCTATGTAGAGAAACACATCATCTAGGTTCTAGTCTGAAACATTAAGTTCTATTACTACTATTCCTGTTAGCTCAGCTCCATTCAGATCCGCGGAATTTATCATGCTAACCTCGGGATCAGTGTTGTCCACAGTTATCGTGACAGTCTCATCGACGACATTCCCAGCATTGTCAATCACAGTTAGGGTAATCGTGTAGTTTCCATCAATCAGCTCTGTTGTGTCAAGTGTGAACTCTGTTACGTCAGTTACATTATAAACTACAGCAGCTATTCTCAATGTGGCGTTTTTCAAGTTTGCATCATAATGCCTAAAGGATATACTGCATGGTCCACCTATGATTTGTCCCTCATCAGGCGCTAGAATTTTAGCTGTAGGGGTCATGTTATCTAAGGTTACAATCGTGGGTAACGTGGCGTTGGTGTTTGCAGCTTCGTCTAGTGCCATTAACGTCAGTACGTGTTCTCCATCTGTTATCCCAGTCGCGCGCGCTACTTCCTATTAAATCTAAGATGTTAAAGTAATTGAAGATTATTCTGCTAGGTTGGTTTGAAGCAGTATCTGGGCCACTGAGGCCATTCTGATTGCACAGCTGATGTGTCAAATCTTAAGGTTAGTTCCATGCCTATCTTGACTTTTCCATGTTCTACGTCTTTTATCATACCTGGGATTTTTAGGCTGTTTTCAAGTTGGACTATACCTACGGCGTATGGCGCCATTTGTTGGAATCGTGGAGGTGCAACGTGAATAATTGTGTACGTTAATAGTTTTCCTTTCTTGGGGACTTCAGTCCATTCGAACTCTTCCGAGAAGCAACCGTCGCACAAAGGCCTCGGCGGAAGATGTATTTTTCCGCATCTTTTGCATTTTCCACCCATAAGTTTTCCTTCGTTGATGTACTTGTAGAATTGTTCTATTGTGAATGGTGGTTGTTCACTCATTTCATTCCCTCCTGAAAATGTGAACGGTTGCTGTTGCACCGGAACCGCCAACGTTATGGGCTAAACCTATCTTTACGTCTTTCACTTGCCTTTTCTCCGCTTGTCCAGTTAGTTGCAGATATATTTCGTAGGCTTGTGCTGTTCCTGTTGCGCCTACTGGGTGTCCTTTAGCTTTTAATCCACCGCTTGTATTCACTGGAATCTTCCCCTCAAGCCTTGTTTCGCCCTCTTCAACGAGTTGTCCACCTTCTCCAGGCTTGCAGAAGCCTAGGTCTTCGTAGGCTATTATTTCAGCTATTGTGAAGCAATCGTGAACTTCCGCTACATCTACGTCTTCAGGCTTCACCCCAGCCATCTCATAAGTTTGTCTTGCTGCCAGTTTCGCTGCCATTAAGGATGTGAAGCTTTCGCGTTCATATATTCCTATGCTGTCGCCTGCTTGTCCGCTTCCAATAACTTGGATTGGCATGTCTGTATACTTTTTAGCTATTTCTGGTTTTGTTATGACTAAGCAGCTTGCTCCATCAGTAATCAGTGAACAGTCGTAAAGCTTTAAAGGCCAAGCGACAACTCTTGACGACACAACTTTTTCAAGGGTTACTTCCTTTTGCATGTGAGCTTTCGGGTTTAAAAATCCGTTTTGATGGTTTTTCACGGCAACCATAGCTAGTTGTTCCTCGGTTGTTCCATATCTGTGCATGTGAGCTGTAGCCATCAAAGCGTACAATCCCGGGAAGGTTATGCCGTGCCACTGCTCGAAGGGGAAATCTGAAGCCATAGCTAAATATTCAGTTACTTCTGCCGTCCTTCGGTGGGTCATCTTCTCTACCCCGCCGACCATGACAACGTCACAGAAGCCTGACAGCACAGCAAATATTCCAACCCTCAGGGCGGCGCCAGAAGAAGCGCATGCTGTTTCGATTCTTGTAGCTGGTATATGCAGTAAGCCTGCCCAGTCGGCTACTGTTGCGCCCGTATGTCCTTGATGCTCGTAGGATTCTCCCATGTGCCCGACAAATAAGGCTTTTATGTCTTTTTTGGGGTTTAGGTTTGGGCAGCGATCAAAGGCTTCTTTTGCTGCTTCTGCGAAGATTTCTCTAGCGTATAGGCCTTCTAATTTTCCGAATTTTGACAGTCCAGCCGACACTATCGAGACGAGCGGTTCGCCCTTCAAGTCAAATTCTCCTTCCAGACTGCAATTGTGTACAGAGATTCAAATAGGCTTCAAACGAATATTTAAGTTTCATCAATAAAACCTGGAATTTTTCACGAAAGTTTTATGTGAGTAACCTTTTCATACTAAGCTTCTAAAGTTGAGAGGAAAAGAAAAATGAGTGAAGTTGCCATTGTAGGTGTTGGATGCGTTGGTTTTCAACCAATACTACCGGAACTATCATACAAGGAGTTGATGTATGAAGCAGCTGTAAAAGCCTATGAGGACGCTGGAGTTGATCCACGTAAAGACGTTGATGTCTTCATCACTTGTGCTGAGGATTACTTGGAAGGCTTCAGCATCTTCGATGAATTCGTTCCAGACCAATTAGGTGCCGTGTTACGTCCTCTATTCACGGTTTCAGGCGACGGACTTCTTGGGTTGGCAAATGCTTATATGCTTATTAAGACTGGACATTTTGACACGGTTGTTCTTGAAGCTCACAGCAAAGCCTCAGACCTGCTCACATTAATGGACGTTATTGCATTCGCCCTAGATCCAGTACTCAACAGACCCTTGGGTGGTCATCCGTACTATGTTGCTGGAATGGAGATGAACCGCTATTTGCACGATACTTGCGCAACTGTGGAGCAGTGTGCTCAAGTTGTCGTCAAAAACAGGAAAAATGCTTGTGGAAATCCTTACGCGGCGTATGGTGCCAACATGACTTTAGATCAAGTTTTATGCTCTGACATGTACTTCTATCCGTTGAAAAAGTTGGAGATAAGCACGCCTGCAGACGGTTGCGTAGTCATGGTGTTGGCTTCTGAGAAGGTTGCGGAAAAGCTTACAGACAAGCCTGTTTGGGTTAAGGGTGTTGGATGGTGCACTGAAACTCCAAATCTAGAAACAAAAGACTGGTCTAAATCTGTAGATACTCGGTTGGCGGCTGAAATGGCATACAAAACAGCCAAAATACACAATCCACGGAAGGAGGTAGACTTAGCAGAGGTCAACGACCTATTTGCATACAAGGAACTTCAACACATGGAAGCACTAAAACTATGCGCGTGTGGGGAGGCTGGAAAATTGACAGAAGAAGGGGTTACAGCTAGAAACGGCGAATTGCCTGTGAATCCCTCTGGAGGCTTGCTTGGAATGGGATACGGACTTGAGGCGTCAGGAATGGAAAAACTTCTGGAAGTGGTTTTGCAGTTAAGAAGTGAAGCGGGCAGAAGGCAAATACGCGACGCGGAGATTGGCTTGGCTCACGCTTGGCGTGGAATACCAACAACGACTGGAATTGTGGCAGTTTTAAGCAATAATAAGTGAGGTGAAATGTGAAATGTTTGGCAAAAAAAGAGTTGCAATTGTTGGAGCTGGCTTGACCCTATTCCGAAGACGCTTAAAAGAAACAGGTAAAGAACTGTCTTATGAAGCGTCAAAAATGGCTCTCGATGCTGCTGGAATGGAATTGCGAGATATGCAAAGCGTTGTATTGGGAACGGCGCCAGATGCTTTCGACGGAGTTCACATGAAAGGCGAATATTTAGCAGATGGGGCAGGAGCATACCGAAAACCATACACAAGGGTTTTCGTTGGTGGCGGAACAGGAGTTTTTACACCTCTGGCGGGTTGGTGGCACGTAGCCTCTGGACAGTTCGACTCATGCTTGGTTGTCGCTGAAGAGAAGATGTCCTCTTGTTATCCGCATCCTCAATATGCTTTCACAACGATATTCGACCCGATCCTCGAGCGACCGCTTGGCATGAACTTAATCTGGATATTTGCCTTGGAAATGCATCGTTACATGCACAAACACGGCATCAAGAAGGAAGATATAGCCCGAGTTTCCGTTAAAAACAAGGGAAATGCTCTAGATCATCCGTGTGCCCAATTAGGCGCAAAAATAACTGTTGAAGATGTTTTAAACTCTGAGGTTATGGCTTGGCCGGTTCAACGCTTGGATGTGAGTCCAACGAGTGACGGTGGTGCTGCGCTGGTTTTGGTTTCGGAGGATGTTGCCAAAGAGATTACTGATGACCCTGTTTGGATTGATGGTGCTGGCTGGTGCATTGACTCTACGCTTTGGACGAATCGTGACCTTTATTATCCGGATTATGTGGAGTGTGCAGCTCGTATGGCGTACAAGATGGCTGGAATCAAAAATCCGCCGAAGGAGATCGACCTAGCTGAACCCTACGACCCATTTGACTATAAGGAACTTCATCACATGGAAGGGCTACTGCTGTGCAAGAAAGGGGAAGCACCAAAACTGACAGCGGAAGGCGTAACACAAAGGGACGGTGACTTACCGATAAATCCGTCTGGTGGACTGTTAGGCGTTGGCAATCCAATAGCAGCGGCAGGCTTGATGAAAGTGTGTGAAATCTTTTGGCAGTTACGCGGCGAAGCAGGGAAGAGGCAGATTCCAGGCGATCCAAGAACCGGTTTGGCTCAAGCGTGGGGCGATCTGATGCAGTATGGCTCAGTGATTGTGTTGAGACGTTAAAGGAGGAGATGAAACATGAGTGAGAAGATTAAGGATTATCGGGGTGAAGCCTTAAAATCTGCAGACTTTAAAGAAGGGAGGGTTCCAACTGAGAAGTGTAGGCCGAAGGCCAAGTTCGCGTGGAGTGCAGGCATAGCCATAGGCAGATTTCTTGAGGAGTTAAAGAAGGGAAAGATAATAGCATCAACATGTAGTAAGTGTGGACGCATTATGGTTCCGCCGAGGATATACTGTGAAAACTGCTTTAAACCGACGGATGGCTGGAAATACGTGAAGGACACGGGGACAATAAACACTTATTCGGTTTCCTACTTAGCTGCAGACGCAAGCAGATTGAAAGAACCGATACTTGTTGCGATCATAGATTTGGACGGAGCCTCGAAAAACATGGGCTTAATCCATAAGCTTGGCGAAGTAGACAAAGATGAGATAAAATTCGGGATGAAAGTCAAAGCCGTATGGAAACCGAAGGAAGAACGAGTTGGCGCAATCACAGACATTAAATACTTCAAGCCAATAAAGGAGGCGACACCATGAGCCTAGATAAAATAACAAACCCACTCCATATTCGCCACTGGCTGGGGGACATGGAAGCAGACTACATCTACACGTTAGGCATTGCTGGAGAACACTTCTTCAAGGAGATAAAGGAAAACGGAAGAATAATGGGTGCAAAATGTCCACGCTGCAACGTTGTCATTGTTCCACCGAGGATGTACTGTGAAAAATGCTTTGCAAAACTTGAGGAATGGGTTGACGTAGGCACAAAAGGCACAATCCACACGTTCACGGTTGCCACAATAGATGTCGACGGTAAAAAACTGAAGGAGCCAGTGATATTTGCATTGGTAAAGTTTGAGAGAGGTTGCGGCGGACTAATCCACAAGATAGGCGAAACGAAGACGAAGGAAGTGAAGATTGGCATGAACGTCGAGGCAGTCTTTAAGCCATCATTTGAAAGGAAAGCCTCCATAAACGACATAAAATACTTCAAACCAACTGAATAACCCCAACTCCACCCCATTTTTTCCAACACTTATTGAAGTGTTCTATAACTCAAATAGGATGAAAATTTAGTCTAATCTATGGTGGTTATGTTCAAACAGTTCTTTTGCAGAATCTTGATAGTGTTTCTTGTTGCCTTCGTGTTGATTTCTCTGATGTTTGCACAAACAGAATGTCCTAGTAGCCGGAACGAAAAGGTCTCTTGTAGTCCTGAGAAAATGCTATGGTGCAACATGTTAGAAGCGCGCGCGCACATCTGGACAAAGAACTTCCGAAACTCGGAGTTGAATACACATCTCTATCCATCAAGAAACTGCTTGGAAAAAACGCTGAAACCATAGTGAAAGCCGCTAAAAAAATGGGCAATCCATACAGGCAGCGAAAAAATACTCAGCATGATGACCAAGCACTACAAAATTCCATATGAAAAACTCAAAGAATCGTATGAAGTGCTCGATGAATACGGCAACTTATCTGGAGCAAGCCTACCTTTCATCCTTGAAAAAATAGTTAGAGAAAATAATTTTTCCGATGGCGATATCATTTTGATGCTTGGTTTCGGATGGGGATTTTCAGCCTCTGCTTGCATGCTAAAATTTAAGAAACAACAGAAATGAAGCGATAGGTTTAAACCGATAAGAAAATAACTCTTAGCTTCAAAGGGATATTCAAGTTAGAAACCAGATTTGTTAAGGAGCAAAAGCTAGATGTCTGACAAAGAAAAAATTAATCAAATAACAAGGGAACGGGAACGCTGGGAAAATACAACCCTACCCAAGTGGATGGGACAACGCCCTGAAAGAAAAAGCGAATTCCGAAACCATTCGGACACGTTGATAAAACGTGTCTACACACCAGAGGACATCAAAGACCTAGATTACATGCGAGACCTTGGTTTACCAGGCGAATACCCCTTCACCCGCGGAGTACATGCAACCATGTACAGAGGCAGACTATGGACCATGCGGCAATTTTCAGGATACGGCACAGCAGAACAAACAAACCAGCGATTCAAATACCTGCTAAAAGAAGGAGAAACAGGACTAAGCATAGCCTTTGACTACCCAACAATTAGGGGTTACGATTCAGACAATCCATTCTCTCAAGGTGAAGTCGGCACATGCGGAGTAGCAGTCGCATCATTAAAGGACATGGAAGTTCTCTTTGACGGCATACCCCTCGACAAAGTCACAACCTCCATGACTGTTAATGGTCCAGCAGCAATGTTGCTTGCTATGTACATAGCAGTGGGAGACAAGCAAGGAGTATCCAGAGAAAAGCTCGGAGGCACAACACAAAACGATGTTCTTAAAGAATTCTTCGCTCAGAAACTAATCATATTTCCGCCGAAGCCCTCGATAAAACTTGTAACAGACATAGTAGAATACTGCACAAAACACATGCCCAGATGGAATCCCATAAGCATAAGCGGATACCACATACGAGAAGCTGGGTCAAACGCCGTTCAAGAACTGGCTTTCACGCTTTATGATGGAATAACCTATGTGGAGTCATGCCTTGAAAGAGGAATGAAAGTTGACGAATTTGCCCCCCGCTTATCATTCTTCTTTGCATCCCACAACAACTTGTTTGAAGAGGTAGCCAAGTTCAGAGCAGCTCGTAGAATATGGGCAAAAGTAATGAAGGAACGCTTCCACGCTAAAAACTCAAGGTCCATGTGGATGCGTATGCATGTCCAAACTTCAGGATGCACCCTCACAGCACAACAGCCACTGAACAACATCACACGAACCACAATCCAGGCTTTAGCAGCAGTCTTGGGTGGAACCCAATCGTTACACACAAACTCCTTTGACGAAGCCTTATGCTTGCCAACCGAAGACGCCGTCAAGGTCGCATTAAGAACCCAGCAGATAATAGCTCACGAAAGCGGATCAGCTGACACGATAGATCCCCTAGCAGGCTGCTACTACATCGAATGCTTAACGAACGAAATGGAAGGACAAGCGATGGATTATATCCAAAGAATTGACGATATGGGCGGAGCCACTGTAGCCATAGAAAGAGGGTTCTTCCAAAAAGAAATTGCTGACAGCGCCTATAAATACCAGGGGGAAACAGATGAGAAAAAACGAATCATAGTGGGCGTAAACGAATACACAACTGGGGAGGATGCAGCAATACCGATTTTAAGGATTGACCCAAAGGTTGAAGAGAAACAGGTTGCAGGGCTGCAAAAACTGAGAAGAGAAAGAGACAATAGAAAAGTGGATGAAGTGCTTGAAGAACTCCACTACGCCGCGGAAAAGGATGAAAACCTCATGCCAGTAATTATTGAAGCCGTAAAAGCTTACGCAACAATAGGCGAAATGTGCGGCGTATTACGGAAAATTTACGGAGAATATAAAGAACTGATAGTAATCTAGAGGAGGGAAAACACATGCAGAGCGAAAGAAAAATCAGAATTTTGATCGCCAAGCCAGGTCTTGATAGTCACGACAGAGGAGCAAAGATTGTGGCTAGAGCCCTAAGGGACGCTGGAATGGAAGTAATCTACACCGGTTTGAGGCAGACTCCAGAGCAGATAGTTGAAACCGCCCTTCAAGAAGATGTGGACATCATAGGCTTAAGCATACTTTCGGGAGCCCACAAGGTTCTTTTCCCACGAATAATGGAACTTGTAGAACAGAAGGGCTTGACAGATGTAATGGTCTTCGCTGGAGGCATAATCCCAGAAGAAGATGTCCCAGAAATGAAGAAACTCGGAATAAAAGAGATTTTTGGACCAGGAACCCCAACAGAGAAAATAGTTCAGTTTGTATTTGAAAATCTTCCAGAAAGAACCTGAACCGTGAAGATGTGTGAAGCCGTTGCTACCAGTCGGAGAAATAGCCAAGGGCGTGTTAGCCGGAGACCGCAGAAGCGTAGCGAAAGCGATAACAATCATTGAAAACAACGCCTCTAAAGCACAAGAACTAATCGCCTCGATTTACCCTCACACCGGAAAAGCCCACATAATAGGAATAACTGGCCCTCCCGGCTCTGGAAAGAGCACTCTCATAGGGAAGATCATACGCGAGTACAGGCGGAAAGGCAAAACGGTGGGTGTTATAGCTGTGGATCCCACAAGCCCATTCACAGGAGGCGCATTCTTGGGCGACAGAATTCGCATGCAAGAGCTAAGCACAGATCAAGGAGTCTTTATACGTAGCATGGCAACCCGTAACTATCTTGGGGGAATAGCCAGAGCAACAAAAGGCGCCGTGAAAGTCTTAGACGCCGCAGGTAAAGACACAGTCATCGTGGAAACTGTTGGTGCTGGGCAGTCCGAGGTCGAAATAATTAAAATAGGGCAAACAATAGTCGTTGTATGTGCACCCGGGTTAGGAGATGAAATACAAGCAATAAAAGCTGGAATAATGGAGATAGGCGACATCTTCGTCGTAAACAAGGCTGACCGTGAAGACGCCAACAAAGCCGTAATGGACATCCAAGCAATGCTGCAACTAAACAATAAGGAAAAGAAGTGGAGGCCGACGGTTCTAAAGACTACAGCTCTCACAGGTGAAGGTGTCTCGCAACTTATTGAAAAAATAGAAGAGCATAAACTCTTCTTAGAACAGGAGTTAGAACGTAACACAAGCCGAGGAAAGGCTGAATCCGAACTGGCAGAAGCCATAAAAGAGAAAGTAGCAAATTCAATAATAGAAGAATTGAAAAGCGAAGGGAAGTTCGAAGAGTTTCTGCAAAAAATTCTGGAAAAGAAGATGGATCCTGCTTCCGTAGCTGAGAAACTCTTAAACGAGAAATTTAGAAAGCAAGTTCAGAAGTGTCAAAACTGATGTCTAAACTGGAAAAGGGGCTTGTTCAAGTTTACACTGGGAATGGAAAAGGCAAAACTTCAGCGGCTTTTGGGCTTGCCTTGAGGGCTATTGGTAGAGGATTGAAGGTTCATGTAATTCAGTTTATCAAAGGCGGTTTTGACTACGGCGAACTCTACATAGTGGACAAGCTTCCAAACATCAAACTGAAAGCCTTCGGTAGAGGTAAGTTCGTGACACAAAGGCCTCCGGGAAAAGAGGATGTTGAACTTGCACACGAAGCCTTCGCTTTAGCTGAGGAAGTAGTCAAAAGCGGCGAATATGACATCGTCATTCTAGACGAGGTTAATGTGGCGCTAAACTTGAAACTGATAAGTCTTGAAGAAGTTCTGGAATTAATAAAGGACAAGCCAAAACACGTTGAACTCGTGCTAACTGGACGTCATGCACCCGAGGAAATAATTAAAGCAGCTGATTTAGTTACAGAAATGAGAGAGGTTAAACATCCATTCAACAAAGGTTTTTCAGCCAGAAAAGGAATAGAATATTAGCATAACTCTTAACGAGCCCCCTTTCTACGAATTCTCAAAGCTATTTTACATAAGACTCATTTATGCAAACTCTTGCTCCTTCAGTGTTTAGGCTTGCTTCTAGCCACGTCGGTAAAAGCAAGTTAGGCGTGGAATGACCGAAATCCATACCTGCGATAATTGGAAACTCAAATTTGTCGGTTATATCCAAAACGACTTTTTCAACCTCGCTGGTCATATCTTTTATAGCATTAGCTTCCTCGCCTCTAATGTTACCGATCAACATGCCCTCCGTTTTGTCAAATAAGCCATTTTCTCTGAAATGAACCAACAGTTGGTCAATCTCTTCCAATGGGTGCCTTGAGGTAGCCTTTTTAAGAAAATAATATCCTTATCCAACTTTGGAAAATACGGTGTCGCAAGCAAAGAGCGAGCGCTCTTGAAACTGTTTTTTGAGACAGCAGACATGCTTTTGCTGGACCAAGATTTTTTTGTGCAAAAGGGCTATGGATGGATGCTGAAGGAAGCAGGCGATCGATATTCAGTAGAGGTCTTTCGCTATGTAATGAAAGACAAGGAAGAAATGCCAAGAGTAGCATTAAGATACGCAATTGAGAAGCTGTCACCGGAATTAAAGAAAAAAGCTATGGCAAAAGAATCTTGGAGGGGAAGCACACGTTAGAAAAATCAGTGGGTAGCTTTCTGATAATAACAGTGAAAGTTTTCTGTTTGAGATTTCTCAAAGGGCTTCGATGAACTCTATCTTAGCGTGTTCATTTTGCTCGAAATCTTTAGCTTTTCAGTAGTTCTATTGTGTAACAGAGTGATACCAACTGATTATATACTCTGGTAGCTTCAGTCCCTTTTCAGCCAATCTTTCAGCTAATTTGACTGGCAAAGGGCTTAGAACGTATGCTGCTCTCATGTAGAACCTTCTAGGTTGGCCTGGCTTGACTTCTTCTTCTAGCGTTATATGAAAGTCTGCCTTCTCGGCTAAAGTTGACTTCTTCGTTCCCGTGATTGCTAAGACAGTTCCGTTCAGCTTTTTGAAGACGTCACGCCAGATGATAACAGGTTTAGTTTCTCCCGAAAATGACACCAAAATCTCTAGATCTCCGGCTCTCGGATGCGGAGTGTTCACGCCTCTGGCTATATAGACGTTGTCTCCCAACAAATTTTTGATGTGAAAAAGTCTTACACCAGCCATTTTGACAATTTCGTTTGCTGTGCCCTTCCCACCTAGAAACACGCTAGTCCGTCTTTCCAGTATATCAACGATGTGAGCGTAGGTTTCTGACTCCACGCTCAAGTCAATTATGGGTCCCAGCTTAGTAAACTCTTCCTCACAGAGTTGAAACACTCCATCTGCCTCAAGATTCCGGAAGATTGCTTCAGTCATCATACACAAAAGAAGCAGGCTCTCCAGCTCAAAGATGTCACCCATGATGCCTGTCTCGCTGTATTCGAAGGAAGGCTTTAGTCTTCCTCGTCCTTTCAGCCTAACTACATGACCATGTTCTTGGACTATCTTTGCTAGCGGAGAGTTTACGTTAGAGGTTAGGAGTCCCATAGAAAACTTTGAAGTTTTTTTGTCTTCGACATACCGTGCCAAATCTTGTGCCATCGCTAGAGGATCATCAGAGAAGCCACTACCCGAGTTTATAAGGAGCAGAGTCTTTTTGTATCGTCTTTCCAGCTCGGTTGCTGCATCGTACATGTTCTTCCCGGGAAAGCCGGGGTCGTCCGGGGTCAACACAACCTTGTTTCTCCAACCTATCTGGCTCACAGCGATTTGACTCATCGCAGCGTTCAAAGAGAACAATGACCTGCCTGATCCTCCGCAGACTACACAGTTTGCTGACTTCAGGTCTTCGTACAATGGCAACAGTTTCCTTCTTTTTATGTTGAAAAGGTTATCTCTAATCCTGTTAATGTACCCTACACGACTGATCTTGCTCCTAATTTCACTTACACCTCATTTAAGGATGAAGGTTAACCATTCTATATTTGCTTTGCGCGTGGATTTTTCGGAGACTCGCGCGCTTACATTAGCTTCCGATTTTTCAAGTTATCTGTCACACATTACCTTTTCTCAATTGGGGTTCGCTTTTAAACCTTATGACTCTCACAGCGCACAGAAGTCATCCTGATTCTGATGTGGAATCCGAGTCTGAATCCACGATTCATAACCTATAGATAAGTAGCGCAACAAAGGGTCACTACAAGATTTGTTTGGTGTTTCTGATGTCACTGAAGCTGAAGAAAATCATGGTAAAGAATGTCGTAACTGTGAACGCCAATGTTACTGTAAAGAAGGCGACTGAGATTATGAACAAACATGAAATTGGCTGTCTGGTTGTTGTTAGCGGTGGGAAACCTATAGGCATCGTGACTGAGAGAGACATGCTAAAAAGAATTATACATGAGTTGAGGGAACCTGAAAAGACGAAGGTTATTGATATAATGTCAAAACCTTTGATTACAGCAGCGTCTAAAATGCGTGCAGGGGACGCTGCTAAACTTATGTTTGAGCAAAAGATAAAGAAACTTCCAGTGGTTGAAAATGGAAGACTCGTTGGTTTGGTTACTTTAACGGATCTCATTCGTTCTCAAGAGGTGCTTAGTTTTCTAAACGGTTTCTCTACGAATGATGCACCCAGGCGCATGAAGAAGGTGGTCA
The DNA here is from genome assembly GCA_030589055.1 of Candidatus Bathyarchaeota archaeon. Lineage (GTDB taxonomy): Archaea > Thermoproteota > Bathyarchaeia > Bathyarchaeales > Bathycorpusculaceae > SOJA01. The sequence goes on from JAUUWK010000001.1 coordinate 28,458, forward strand.
ACTTGTATTTTGACAGTGCAAAGCGCCATAGACGGAGATGTCCACTCATAATGAAAGATGGCTTTTCAATGGGTTGTCAAGAAAAAAAGTGCATGTGGTGGCTTGGAGACGAATGCGCGATCACTAAGCTTTCTCGCCAAGTGCCCAACATGACAAGTGCGGTTCAAACATAATTTTCTCTTACTAAATGGTGTAGCTACATTGAACTCTGCAAAGAAATGAGGCAAAAGGAGAATAGCCTGCAGCAATCGCCTGCTTTGAAAATAGTACAGAATTGAAGTAAGTATTCTAAATCTAGAAGACGAGTAATCTATTCTGATTTTTCATAAGCTATAAATAGTGAAAAGGCTAAATCTACTTTTGCCGATTAGGGTTTAGGATGTTGATAAAATGGTGAGTGAAGGTAGAGGGCGTTTGTTTCGTAGAAAGGATGGCAAGTACTTGATTTATTTGCCAGAGTACTTGGCTGAAGATAGCATGTTCCCGTTCAAAGATTTTGGCAGAGGCAGGAGAGGTGCAAGCGGTTCCATAGACGTAAAAGTGAGTTTCAAACCTGGCGGAGACGACAAGCTACTTATAGAAAAGTGGAAAGCACCAGAAAACCAGTAAAGTCGAATCATTGTTAACCAAATAACGGGCGCATGAAACACGTCTAGAAGGCTGAATTCTACTGTATGTTTCCTTCGGCATATTTGCTATTCTTTAAAATGCAGTTAACCAATATGCATTGGGTTCCTGTATTCTCGATTTTGTTCCCGCTAACGTTGTATTCTTGAAAAGATACGGTTCAGTAAAGTGGTTGCTGGTAAAGTGAATCTATCGAAGCAGTTTCTTTCAGGATCTAGATATGTGGAATGAGCAGGTACAAGTCGTGGCACATTATGGTGGTGAATAGGCAAAGAGAAGCAGTCAAAATTAGGGGCGAAATCTAGTGCTTAACTATAGCACACGTGTAGGGGTGGAAAGTATTAAGAGGTTGAGAGTAAGATAACGCACTCGGGTATACTATGAAACTTCACGTTTCCATATTCAGGCATGGCGAAACCTATTATAATAAGAGTAAGAGATTTACCGGGTGGATCAATTCAGGGTTGACACCTAGAGGAATCAGCCACGTCAAAGCAATAGCCGAGAAATTAAGAAAGAAGACTTTTCAAATAGCATTCAAAACAAGCCTTTCTCGTTCATCGGATACGCTGAAAATAGTTCTAAAGTATCATCCCGAATGCAAGAGAGTTGTCGTTGATGATAGAATGATAGAAAGATCTTATGGGGATCTTCAGAGGAGATTTCACAAAACTGTAATTAAACAATACGGTAAAAGGCAGTTCCACATTTGGCACAGATCCTATGATGTCCCTCCTCCTGGAGGTGAATCAATCAGAATGGTCGAGAAAAGAGTTCTATCCTTTATAGATGATTTAATCATCCTTATGAAAAAGGAAAGAGTCAATGTTGCAGTATCTGCTCATGGAAATTCGATGAGACCGTTTAGAAGGTATTTTGAAAATCTAACCATAAAAGAAATGATGAAACTAGAAAATCCCTACGACAAATATTTTGAATATGTTGTTGGATTCTAATTTCCACTGCACGCGTTTTACGCCAAATATTAATAGTTCACGGAGTACGATAAAATGTTATGGTAGAATACGAATACTTCTGCATCTATGGATTTCGTACAGTTTATCCCGTTACTTGGAAAGTAGAGCTTGATCCAAAGTCGGAACGAAGTGAAGGGAACGTTACCATCAAATCTCCTGAAAAAGCGAATATTGTTGTAAGTTGGGGACTACTTGAAAAGGCAAAGAAAAGGTATTCCTTCCTGAAAGAACATGCTAAGGACTCTATTAACAGAATAAAAAAGGAGTCAAAGATTAAAAAAGTTGAGTTAGTTCAGACTAAGGATATTCAAGTAAACTCACACAAAGCTATATTCTCTCACATTAGAATAATCTTCTCCATGCCCAAACTATTGCCTTTTGGAAAGGCAAAAACATACGAGCAGGAAGTCTATAGTTTGCACTTCTATTGCGAACCTTCTAAGCGATACTTCGTGGTATATGGCGTAACAACATCTGATAAATCTGTACAACAAGGGCGCATCTTCAAGAATATTATACAATCTTTCATTTGCCATAAGGCGAAGGCGAGTCCTACTAATAAATAACGACATGTTGCGTTCGCACACTTGTTTGTCTCACAGTCTTCTGGATAAGTGTAGATATTGATTTTCATTTTTTATTTCTAATGCATAAGGTTTTTCTGAGATGTTGGAAGCGCGCGCGCCATAACAAACATGACTCGAGTATACTACCTCTTCTTAATATCCTATCCAAACTACAGCGGCTACAGAATAGAACATGACCCATTGTACACTGTCTACTTTGCCCCAACCACTGAAGCTGGACCTAACCTCGGCGACCTTGTATTGATCGCGGCAATAGCAAGCATAATAATCGTAGCGGCGGTTGTCATTCTACGGAGAAAAAACACAAAGAAAACATCTCAAACACTAACAAATCAATCCTTACCGCCACCACCCTCAACAACCTAGCATCCATTTTTTGCCAAGCATCGACAAGCCTGTACGCACTTCGATGGTTCCTTGGCACTTGTCTATTACCTAGGTTTAAACTTTAGATGTTGTTTTGGCATAATCGAGCTTTTGTGGAACGCAATGTTTCCTCTATAATTGGTTTTTTGCCTTGGATGGTAACTGTAAGGTTCGGCTTGGTAACTGGAAAATTATAGAATTAGCGGGTATATCTCCTTTGTCACGTATTCCAGATACTTTTCTTTGTCTGTCAAATCGAATATTGTTACTGAGGTGTCTCTTGTAACACCGACTACGTAGCCGTATTCCTTGGATCTCGCAACAACATACCACAAGTCACCGTGCTTACAATAGTCCTCGAAAACTGAAGTGTTTATCAAGTCTGGTCCATAAAGCGAAAGCTTATTCACATTGGGAATATCGACATTGTCGAAAAACGTGATTTTCGTATCCTGTCGATTCTTCAAGTGGAATTCCATTAAAGTTTCAGGTGAGATTCTAGCTTCCAGTATGTCGCCCACTTTTTCGAAGAGAATTTTGCTCAGTTTGTTTGCCATGAAATTAGCTAAACGTTTCTTCTCTACTATAGTCAAAAACGTTGCACCATCATGTTCAGCGAAGCTGAAGAGAGCTTCAACAGTTCGTGGCAATGGCATAACTTTGCCTCTGTGAAAAACGTTAATTATGTGATCATGAGAATAGACTCCCCTAAGCATGTTGTCCTTTGCTAGAAGACCCACAACCTCCGTTACAAGAGTATACTTGTAATCACCTTCCTCATAAGGCTCTTCAACGAGATGTCCTTCAAGCCTCGACCCAGTTTCAGCCAGCGAAAGCGATTCAACAAGCCTAAAGACCTTTCCAGCAACAACCATAAGCTCAACACCTAGCCTTTTAGTATGCAGTATTCACTTAAGAAATTTAAGTTTCATTTTCTTCTCAGCCGTTTTCCCGTTCATCCCCTCTGTGTCTCTGTTCATTTTCAACCATAGAGAATCATCTTTCCACAATGTAAACTCGTCTTTTCTAGCTCTTTCATGAGCTTCATCTCTTTCAAATCCTTTAGCTCGGTAATATGGTTCTTTGAGTTCATGGAAAATTACGTACTTCGTGTAGGGCTTCCACTTTTCACAAATCCAAATTTCCCTAAGAGGAATGCACAGTTCACTTGCGGCGTTAGTCGTAATCAACTCGTTTTCGCATACGATGTTGTAAGTTGCATTGTAATCGTCTGAAACTCCGTGCGGAGCATAAATAATTTTGCAGAGATATTCACTCGGCAACTTTTCTGTTTCTTCATGTAGATTCTCTACAGATTTCATGCAACTCCTATCCTTAAATGGAAATGTGCAGCAACGCTTTTTAAACATGAACTCAGCCTAATTGTTTTAATAAGAGACTTTTGACTCTATTACTACGCTAAAAGAGGTTGCTTCTCCAATGCTGATTCAAGAGGTAATCCTGGAAAACTTTATGAGTTACGAATATGCTAGGGTACCCTTCAAATCAGGCGTAAACGTTATCTGTGGACCCAACGGTTCGGGGAAATCTTCACTTTTATTAGCTATTTCTGTGGCATTGGGGCAGTCTTACACTGAGCGATCTAGAAAGTTGAGCGATCTGATACGGTGGGGAAGAGATCAAGCCCGTGTGACGCTGGTTCTAGACAACACTAAGATTGGTAAACGTAGACCTGTTCCCAAATTTAAGAAAGACCAAATTTTCCTTACACGTGCTCTGCGGAAGGATGGCAAATACTGGTTTGCGCTTGAAAACAGGGCAGCCACAAAAGCTGAAGTTGAAAGGCTTCTAGCTAGGCTCGGCGTCGACCCTGATAACATGCTTATTATTATGCATCAGAACATGGTTGAACAGTTTACCGTGCTTTCTCCACAGGAAAAGTTGCGAATGGTTGAGGCTGCCGTTGGGCTTGAATCCTATCGCCAAAACGTGCTGAAGGCACGGAAGAAGCTGACACGCATATCAAGTCAAGAGAGTTCAATAAGTGAGCTTCTGGAATCAGCCGAACAGACGCTTAACTACTGGAGGGAACAGTATGACCGGTACCAAGAGAAAAAGCAACTACTGACTAAACGGAGATTCTTGGAAAGGGAACTCGCTTGGGCAGGAGCGACAAGAAGAGAAAACATAGTTAAAGAATTAGAAGCAAACACGAAAAAACAACAGAATGTTCTAAATCAGATTGAAGACGAAACCAAAGAGATAGTAGGTCAACTTCAAATTCAGCAAAACCAGCTCGAAAAGATAAAGGATGAATGGAAAAAGCTTTTTGACGACCGTCTAAGCCTTGAACGTGAAAAAGCCAAAGGCGATTCGACAATCTCCCTGTGCGAACAGCTGCTGAAAGAAACGGCAATACTAGAGAATGCTATTCGAAGCGGAAATCCTTCTCCCTTAGTAAGTCAAAGCTTTGAGAAAACTGTTTCAAATCGTTTTAAGCTCCTACGAAGTGAAAACCTGAAGGAGATAATACAGAACTTTGATCAGCAACTTTCAAAACTGAACACCAAAATAACGGAAAACAAAAAGGGAATGGAAAGCCTAGAAGAGAACGTTGAAAAGGTTAGCACTCACGCTTTGGACAGCAGAATTAAGTTAGCGTTGCTTCAGTACCGTGAAGAAAACGTAGAAGCTGAACTTGAAAGATTGAAAAGGGAACTGAGAGAGGCAAAAACCTACTTGGATGAAGCACTAAGAAAAGCGGAGCAGATAGGACTCCGAATCGCCGTGATAAAAAGTGTTAGTGAGATTCTTGACGAGATTAGAGTTACAGACGGGCATTTAGCTGCCCTTTCTGATGTTTCCGAAGATATAGAACGAATGTATGAATCTTATTCGAAGCTTTACTTAGAGCTGAAGGAGAAGGCAAGACTTGTTGCTGAAAACCGTGAAAAGACACTGGAAGAAATCAAAGCGAGAATGCAGGCTTGGCGAACAGTGATCCAAAGCCTCCTAGACCGCGTGAACCTACAATATCAAAAGATTCTCACGCAAGCCCAAGCCCTTGGAGAGGTCAGACTTGTCAATGGACAAGATATAGAGGCTGCTGGACTTGGAATTCTCGTAGGTTTCAAGGGCAGCAAACCAGTTCCACTTAATGGTTACACGCAAAGCGGTGGAGAAAGAACAACAGCAACCATAAGCTTTCTGCTGGCTTTGCAGCAACATGTTCGTTCACCTTTCCGCGCTGTTGACGAATACGATATCCACATGGACCCGAAAAACCGTGAAATAATCGCAAAGATGCTCGTTTCAACAGTTAAAGACGCAAACGCTCAATACATTGTTCTTACGCCCAGCCAGATAACATTCACAAAAGAAGAAGTAAACATAATCACAGTGCAAAACATCGAAGGAAAATCAATAATCAGAGGGATTGCCTAATGCAGTCTAAAAGAACTCGGATAAAACTTGGCAGGCAAAAACTTGAAAGAATAATCGAGACGTGCAAATCTGTAGAGGAACGTTCCCTCGACCCATTCCTGTTAGATGTTGACGAAGTCATAAGTGTAATCAAAGAGTATTTTCCAGAATGGGAACTGCCAGAAGACTTGTGCTTAGATGCTGAAACTATCCATCACATAGCTTCTGTCATAAAGCTTCAAAGCGAGTGGGTTAAACATCGTTCCACATCACTTTATACAGATCCATTTCTTTTTGAGGAGAAACTTACGCGAATAAGCAAAGAAGAGATTGTTGAGATTTTCCTGAAGGCTTGGCATCCAACGGTTGAATTAGAACAGATTTCGCTTCACAGTTTAGCGGAGGCAATCAAGTATTGGAAAAGCTTGTTGCCGTTAAATGCAAGGTGGAAAGAATTTTTCCCTGAGAAAATTGAAGCCGGTCTTGCAACAAGAGAAGAGCTGATAAAGCAGAGAGTCTTAGGAGAGAAAGCGTTCTCAGAGGAACTTGAGGACTCTTGGCTGAAATTAAAGAGGAAGGTTGAAGAGAGGGGTGAAGACGGCAAAATTCGATACTGGGATTTCATTGGTGCAGAAACTTATGAGGAAACCGTGCATAAAGCCTTCATGATAAGTTTCTTGGTCACATATGGCTATGCAACTTTGGAAATTTATCCATTGGAGGAGGAGATTTTCATTAAACCATACGAAGAGCTATTGACCAAAATCGGAGAAAAACAGTTGGTTTCAATACCTATAGCTATCACAGCAGAAGACTGGATGAAATGGAAACGAGGCGAGCTACAGTGAGCAGAAGGAAAGCCTACTACACGAACAAAATTAAGAGGGCGGTTCATCTGCTCTTCTACCGAAGACACAGAAAGCCCGGAGTAAAGGGATGGGAGCTCCGGAAAGCCTTAGGCTCAGATTACCCAAAAGTCCTGAAAATTCTAGACAAACATCTAAAACCCCTCGATTTACAGGTGAAAACAGTTTTTGAGGGAGAGAAACCAGTTGGAAAACCAACTTTAGACCAGTTGAACAAGGCCAGGTTCTGCATAACATTAAGAGGGGAATTAACACCCAAAGAAGCCAAGATGATAGGGTGGCGAATAGACGACCTCGCAGGACTAGCAATAACAATCGCCTACATAATATCCAGAAAAGGAAGAGCACCGCGAAAAGAAGTTGAAGAGCTGTTGCGCGACAAACTGCCCGAATGGAAGGTTGGAATGAACGTCGATCGGTACATTCGTTACGGATATTTAACACAGGATGAAAATGAACAAGTATACTTGGATTGGAGAACCAATACTGAGGTTGATCAGAAAGCCCTCGTAGACCTTGTTTTGAGCGCTGAAACCTAACGCAGTCTATCTTTTTATTTTATGATAGATTAATGCGATGATGTCGACAGTAATTATTGCTACGAGAACGATCAGCGGGTTGCTTAGAAACTTGTCAACAAGAGGTTCTTCTTCCGCACTGACAGAATTGATTAACGCAAATAAAAGAAATAGAATATGCAAAATTTCGAGTTTCTTCATGTTCTTGGTCTCTTGAAGGTTTACGTTATGCTTACCTTTTCTATTTGGAAATATCTTTTAGCTAAAAAGCGGAGGCGTTCAGCGTTCCTTCCGTTTTTTCCTATGGCGACGCCTTTATCTTTTGGATTGACTGCTACGACAGCTATTGTTTTTCCGTTAGGTGTTTCTGTTATGCGGACCTCCTTAACCATTGCTGGTTTGAGAGCATTTTTGATGAATTGCACAGGTTCTTCTGAATATTCGATTATTTCGTGTTTTTTTCCTGTCATCCTTTCTAACGTGTGGATGTTTCTTCCGCTCCTTCCAATGGCCATTCCTATCTGTCCTTCGCTGACAACAAAGATTACACGGTTCTGTTCCTCATTGACTATGCAGTCTTTAACGCTTGCACCCGTTATACTTTCGAATAATGATATATACCGCATTTCTTTGCTTGTGATTTTTATTCCGCTTGTCATTCAGTTCCTCCGTAGGACTCCTCTGGTTCCGTCTTTTCTATTAACCTAAAGATTTCTGAATCCCCGGGCTCTTTTATACTTAACGCTGAAATGACAAAGGGTTTACCGCATACAGCGGCTAAGTCTATGGATGAGCTCTTGTATATAATTAGTGGAACATCTGAAAGCTTACAATAATACTCTATGTCTTCATGTGTGCCTTTCGGGCAGTTCGCAGCCAAAATTATCAGTTTGGTTTTTCCATTTTTTGCGTTCTGTATGGTGGAGTTCGCGCCAAAAAAAACTTTCCCTGTTTTGACAACAGTTGTAATCGCTTTTTCTACGTCTATCACTTGCCCTGCCTCTTCAACTTGGATGTCGACATGTATAGTTCAACTAGTCCTGTACCAATTGGTATGGATTGCCCTATTATTACGTTTTCGGTTACACCATCCAATGGGTCGCTTTCACCCCTCACGGAAGCATCAACAATATTTGGGACTGTTATTTCGAATGCGGCTCTGGCTAAAACACTTGATTTCTTACCGCTTATTCCATGTCTACCTATCTGTTGCACGTCACCCGTGGATGTCATCGTATCCGCAACAAGCATTACATGACGGACGTCAACGTCTAAACCTTGTTCCTCCAAAACGCTTTTAGCCTCATATATTAAAGCGTTCCTAGCGGCTTCTATTCCCAACATCTTAGCTATTTCATGAACGTTATTTGTTGTCGTTCGTGAAGCCTCTACTTCGGAAATTTCTAACACTTTAGGGAGGTTTGACCCGTCTGTTCTTATGACCCATTCTCCACGTTCTTCTGTGACCAACACACGCTTTGTTTTGGGTACACCTTTGATGTGGAAAGAGGAAACCTTGGGAAGTAATTTTTTGAGGTTTTCAGCCTTTTCAGGTTTTATGTACACGCGGTTACTTCTTGTTCTTACAGTGCAGTTTGGTATCTCTAACAGATTCTTCAATTCTTCAAGTGTTATTCTTCTATCCTCCATCATTCTTTTGCTAAGTTCCACTGTTATTTCTTCTTTTATGGGATCTTCATAAATTGCTTGTGCCAAGTCTTCTATCGTCGTATGGATTATTTTGCGGGCAATCTCTGTTGCGGCTTCCTTGTTTTTTCTGTATTTTTTGGTCAAGTATATTGTCATTATAGGAGTGGATGGAACTCGTCTCGCATCAACAATTTCTATGAGTCTTGGCAGTCCTAGGGTTACGTTCTGCTCTCGAACTCCTGCATAATGGAACGTTCTGAGAGTCATCTGTGTGCCTGGT
>JAUUWK010000061.1 GCA_030589055.1 Candidatus Bathyarchaeota archaeon
AATTGCTCCCGGAGCAAGCGCTGAAAGCCGCAACATAGTGATCAAGATACTCACGGATTACGAGGTGGTTGGCTGGGGTGAATCATCGCCGTCGCAAAGGGTGACAGACGAAAACCCAAAAACGGTTGTTGGCGTATTAGATAAGATTGCACCCAAGCTTATCGGTATGTGTCCCTTGAGAATTGAGCAGGATATTGAACTTATGGATTCAATTGTTAAGGGGAATCCAGCTGCAAAAGCAGCCATAGACATGGCGTTACATGACATTTTAGGAAAAACTGCTCGAAAACCCCTTTTCATGCTGATGGGCGGCTACCGCACACAAGTCCTAACGGACATAACTTTAGGCATTAAATCTCCAAAAGAAATGGGTAAGGATGCCGTTAAGGCCGTTAAAAGAGGATTCAAAGCCATAAAAGTGAAGGTTGGAGTTAACCCTACCGAAGATGTTGAACGGGTAAAGCTCATTCGCGAGGCAGTCGGCGACGAAATAGACGTAAGAATTGATGCAAATCAGGGGTGGACACCCAAACAAGCCATAGAAGTTCTCAATGAAATAGAACGGTTTAACATTCAATTTGCTGAGCAACCGGTTCCAGCAGAAGACATAAACGGCTTGGTGAAAGTTAGGAAAAACTCACCGATACCGGTGATGGCTGATGAAAGTGTGCATTCACCTGAAGATGCTTTGGGCTTAATTAAGGCTGAAGCAGTAGACCTCATAAACATTAAGTTGATGAAAAGTGGGGGAATATTAAAAAGCAGAAAAATCGCTGCTGTTGCTGAGGCCGCTGGAATACCTTGCATGATTGGATGCATGGGTGAATCGGAAATAGGTATAGCAGCCGGAGCACACCTAGCAGCAGCCGTCAAAAATATACAATATGCAGACTTAGACTCTGACCTTTTACTGAAAGACAAACTTGCTGAAAAAGAAGGCGTAGAAGTCAAGAACTCAATGCGGGTTTTTCCAAAGCAATATGGCTTGGGCATAGAAGAGCTGAATCAGAAGCTTTTGGGAAAGCCAAAAAAGATTTACAAGTAGCTTATGTTAGTAACGTATGAGGTCTGTGAACTTGGTCTCTCTTAGAGCTTTGGCTCCTTCTTTAACTAGAATTACTACTGCTGCAGCTGTTGGAGCTGCGATGCATATTGGACAAGGAGATCCTAATTTAATAGATGCGAAAGCTGTAGAGTTTTCGAGGGCTGTGCTAGCTCAAACGGACGTTGAAGGCGAAGTTATTTCGTGTGAAGGACCTAAAGACAACGCGCCAGCATTTATGCGTAGAGAAAAAGTTGGAACCGGAAAAGGTCCCAAAGTTGAGTTTGTCATAGACCCTGTTGACGGATCAACAGCTTCTTCTAAAGGTAGAAAAGACGCTATTTCTGCTCTCGCCTGCGCCCCTGCTGGCTGCTTTCAAGTGCTTCCAGACGATGGGTACTATTTCAAAGTAGCAACCGACTATCATTCGGTCGGCAAAATTTCTTTGGATATGCCCATAGAAGAGATTGTGCGTACAGTGGCTACGGAAAAAGATATGCGCCTTCAGAACTTCACCGTTATAATGCTGGAGCGTGAAAGGCACTTGGAGATTCTGAGAAAACTGAGAAAACTTGGTGTCAGAATAATTTTGATTTCCGACGGCGACATTGCAGGGGCAGTTGTTACCTGCAGACCTGGTTCAGGAGTTGACCTTCTTGTAGGCGCTGGTGCTGGACCCGAAGCAACTATTGCAGCTACTGCCGTAAAATGCTTAAAGGGCACCATGCTCGTGAACGTCTGGAGAGATAAGAAGGATGACTCTAATAGGCTGAATAGGCTGATGCGTCAAGATGTTGATGTAGACAAAACCTACAACGAAAATGAGTTAGCTAAGGGCAACGAACTTGTTTTTGCAGCCTCCGGGGTGACAAAAGGCGAACTCTTAGATGGTGTTCGCTTCATTCCAAACGGAGCAATTGTCAACTCGATCTGCATGAGACTGCCAAGCGGAACCATAGAGAAATCAGAAACAACCATGCAATTCAAAGGACACCCAGTCTACAAACAGTTCTTAACATAAAGAGCGTATTCACCTAAGAAATAGCAAGGTAGTGGACACACTAAACGATGGGTGACGACTCGGAGGCGACGACGATGGACGACGACAGGGGGGTGACGACGATGAGGGAGCGCGCGCGCTAATTACCATTCGTCAAGGGCGAAGGCCTTATAGGTCTTGTCACAATGACGGATATAGCACGAATCCAGCCAGCATTGATCGAGTACATCAAAAGCCTTGCCACCAAATATGATCTGCCGAAAAGAATGGAAAAAGTTGTACACTACTATGTAGCCTAACATACATATATCTGAAGTTTCGTTCGGTAGTATCAGTTTACTTATAAAATTTCGGATCTCTTTTTTTCTGTTTGGAGATCAGAAGCGCGCGTCAAGGACTCACTGTCTTACTGAATGGGGTGAAGGTTTGCATTGGGCGCGGGTTACCTACGAACAGAAAAAGGGAGAGTGATGTTCTCGTGTTCTAGGGAGTTGTGGGGTTCGTTGGAATTAACACTGGAATTCCGTCTGTTCCAACTAGTAGTATTTCCACTTCTGGTGCGATTCTCTGTAACGCTTGAACCCAGAGATAGAGCTCTGCGATTCTTGTTTCGTTCCCGCTTTGGCCAACCGATTCTAGAACCAGTTCAATAGCCTGTCTTGTTGCGTTGGCTTCTACGACTTGGGCTTCTGCTTGGCCTAACGCTTTAATGACAACTTCTTGAGCCGTCGCGTTCGCCAGTATTAGAATTTTCTCTCTTTCAAATCCTGCTTGAATCTGCTGTTGCTCAGCTACAAGCTTGTCCTCTATTGAAGAAGTGTATTTTTCTGGATAGTCGATATTTTTCAAGTCGAACTCCAAACGCGTCAGAGCCCCCGCCAACGATTGTTCAGTTGCCAGTTCTTCAAGCACCATCGCTTCCATTTCGTTTCTCACAATCTCTCTGAACTCTATTGTTTCCAGGGCCGTGTACTTCTTAGTTATCAACCGTATGGTTTCTTCCATAATAGACTCGATAGCTGTCTCTTTGTAGTCCATACGTGGGTAGTTGCTGTAGAGATCTCTGATCTTATCCGGGATGAGTGACCATCTTAATAAGACTCCAATTTGCATCTCAAGCTGATCAGAAGAGAAACATGGAACAGTAGTTTCATACGACTCTGTTGCATAATAGACGTCAACAACGCTAACCCAAGGTGCTTTCAACGCATAAGTCGGACCAAGTATCGGATCGCTTATTGATTTGGAAATAGGGTCAACAAGAACTGCACCGTGGCCAACTCCAACACTTACTACCAGCGTGAGTGGAACCATTATTGCGAAGATGACCAGAACAATGACTAACAATATCAACCCAGTCTGCCGCTTACTCAAAGAGAGGCCAACACTGTCATATTTCACATCAGAGTTATTCATCCGTGTACACACCTATCCAATACCCACGTTGTATCAGTGCGTGCTCATAACTCTTTCCCTCGCCCTTGAAAGCCCCCACACCGTTGAAAAAAGAAGATTAGAGAAAAACCGGCCCTAGGACTTAACTCGGCGGATGCTATTTCTCCTTCGTTTTCGGAGAAAATACCATGCCAGCCATGTAATGATGAAGATAGGGAGAATGTCTGCACCTGGGACTAGCTCAAACAAGGATATGAGCCCAATCCAGCGGAACATGGCTAGGCAAGCAATAATTCCAACTGTGTCTAGAATGTCACCTACGACGGGAAGAAGCAGAACTGCAACCATATATTCACTGACGTCCAGTATTATGCAAATAACGAGAAAAAGCAACTCATCCGCTGTAAAAACGAAATATCGTGAGAAAGACTTTGACTCTTTGCCCCGATGCTCCAAGCATAATTTATCCTGCCTTCAGCTAGGCACATTTCTATCTGTTCCTGAACCCACTTATAAGTAGTTCAGAGGACTGGCCACATATTAGAGACCGCGGAGTTTCATGATGTCTTAATAGTGTGACACCTACAGCGCGCGCTTCACCAGACTAAAGAAAAGAAGAATTCTACAGCAGAAAGTGGCCAATCCATTCAACGTATACCAATCTAGAAGTAGAATGATAAAAAGACCATTAGAGTCTACATGAAACCTGTCTTCTTTTTGCATTATTGTATGCCATGTTTGTCCTTTATTCTAGTCCATAAGTTTTCCAAATAGTTTGTAGATTATGGTAGAAAACCATGGTCTGTTTTGTTTTTTCTATTCTGTTTTCTATTAGTCTTTTTTCTGTGTTCTATTTTGTTAAGCGTTTACTGTGTAAAGTTTGCCAGTAGATTTTTGGAATTGTACAGAATAGTAATGGAAATTTTGAAAACGCTTGAAATTGGGAGGGGGGCGGAGCCCCCATGAACCAAGTGCGTGAGAGAGCAAGGTAGTGGGGCTGCCCGGATTTGAACCGTGGTCACGAGCGCCCGAGGCTCTTAGCCTGGACCAAGCTAGCCGACAGCCCCAGACTCGTAATCTAGACGTCATCAAACATAATTTGTGATTAATCATAAAAACCTTAACCACAGTTTAGCATTTCAGGAAAGCTTGCTCAGAAGGCAACGTTTCTGGACGTAGCAAATTGGCTGGAAACTGAGACTTAATACTAGTGAAGTTCAAAAATTGCTTATGGACTAAACTTTTTAGAGTGCTTTTATGAGTTTGGAGAATAAAACGGGGAATCCGAAACTGTAATCATTAGTTCTTGTCATGCACGTTGATTCATAACCTATAAGTCAAACTGTTGATCTGTCATATTCTCGATACAATATGCAAACTGACTTGGATGTTTTGATTGAAATTCCATGTTTCAAGTGTTTGTTTTGGGATCGGAGGCGACAGAGCCGTCCATACTGCAATCCTAATGAATGCCGAAAGTTAACGGAGTGGCTTTTTAAACAAATCGAAAAAGACTCTCCAACTGAGGAAGCATTAACGTTTACAATTGCACAACACATTAAGTCAAAGGAAAAAACCAAACCATAAAAAACTGTGCCCAGACAAGGCATAATTACGTCGGCACAAACCAGAGACGAATTTTTCTAGAAGCGAAATAACTCGGCATATCGAAAAAATACCATGAGACACTTTGAAAATTTTGATTAGAAAACTGAACTCACGTGAAATCTGAAATTCCAGCAGTGGATTTAATATTCCACTTAGATAAATCGCGAGATTTATCGTCGTCTTCTGAAGCTGCACTGGAGCACTTTTGGGCAGATTAGGCATTCATCCGGAATGGGTCTTTCATTTGGAAGCGAGTTCAAGAAACCAAAGTATTGGGCGCATTTTGCTGGTGAGTTGAAAACCTTCGGATATTCCGTTGGCTTAACTCGCACGATTTTCATGTTTTCTGCGATTATGTCTATTTTTGAGCTGCAGTAGGGACAAGCATAATAATTTTCTCTCGGTATCGTAGATGAGTCAGTTAAGACTGTTGGCTTATCAAAGGTTTTGCCACATCCATTGTATGGGCATTTCAGCTGTTCCTTGTGGGAGTGTAAACGCATAGCTCATCCCTCCTCGTAGAGTTTCTTCTATTATGTATCGTTAATATTAATATTTAATAAGCGTTTCTGTTTACTCGTACAACAAAAATACAGATATCATCAGTCCATAAAATCAAAAAAGCTCCGAACGACCCATGTTTCTCCCTGAATTTTGTAATGCAATAAGAAACCTTTCCAGCTTCGAGTCTCTTATGAAGTCACAGAAAGACTGTGACTCCTTAAGTCCTCTAAATCTTTATATCAATAGCAATCCAGCATTTTATGGAGAGCTTAATCATTGAATAGTAATGAAAAAATCAGAGTTTACGATTACGATATACCTGAGCAAGCTGAAAAAGCTTGGGACAAACTCGCCGATTGGTACTCAGCAAGGAAAAAGGGTTCCTATGAATTCAAAATTCAGTTGCCAGAAATTTTAAATCTTCTAGGTAATCTTTGTGGGAAACGCTTGATAGACATTGGTTGCGGTCCAGGTAGCTATTCGGTGGAATTTGCAAAGAGAGGAGCCAATGTTCTCGGTATAGATCTTTCTCAAAAGATGCTGGGCAAAGCTAGGAACAACGCTAAAATGGCTAATGTCAAGTTAACGTTACAGAAAGCGGATGCCCGCCTAATACCTTGCTCAAATAGTTCTTTTGACTTAGCCGTCATAATTCTCGCAATTTTGAATCACAAAATAATTGAAGAGGCAGCAAGAGTTCTAAAGCTTGGCGGGCTACTTTTAATTTCAGATACTCATCCGATACTTGAGGCAAAGGGGCGTTGGGAAAGCAGAAGAATTGGCGTACCTAGAATCATCGAAGATTATTTCTCACGAGATAAAAAGAAGTGGCAAATAAAGTACTGTCCAGAACAAACTATCACCCTCAAATACTATACACAAACAATTGAGCAGGGGGTTAACATGATCGTTGATGCAGGTTTTAAAATTCAAAGAATAGTAGAACCCAAGCCTAGAAAAGACCTCAAAAAGAGCGATGCAATGCATTATGATAGATGTTCAAGAATACCGCATTTCATAATTTATCTGGCACAGAAGTATATGTGAACCAGAAGATTCAGCAAGACGGAAAGCCCCGGGCGGGATTTGAACCCGCGGCCAACAGCTTACGAGGCTGCCGCTCTACCGGGCTGAGCCACCGGGGCACATCTATTTAGTAATTGAAAAGTTAATA
>JAUUWK010000017.1 GCA_030589055.1 Candidatus Bathyarchaeota archaeon
CACGGTTTCCTTGACATATTCGGATACAAAAAAGTGTTAGGTCTCTAATGAAAAATGAAAGAATTAAGAATTTCAAGATGTAACTGATGTATAACCGGGCTTCAAATGCGATCGTAGCGCCGTCACCAACGCATGAAGGAACTAAGTCTTTGGTTGTTGATGCACAGCTTCCAGCAGCGAATACCCCTTCAATGTTAGTTCCTCCAAAGTCGTCAACCACTACACACCCCAATCTATGAGTCTCAATTCCAGCCCTTCGCAAAACAGAAACAAACGGCTTTACACCAGCAACCACAAAAATCATGTTAGTTTCCAATTCTTGAGTTGTTCCATCTTTTAAGCTGCGTAAAATAATCTTTTTGATGGAGGACCCCCATCGATTTCTTCACCAACAAAGCCTTCTATCACTTGTATCCCTTTACTTTCCAGCTGCTTTCTCGTCTGTCCACCTATTACAATATGGAGAAAAATAATTAGACTTTACCAAATGGGTGTAATAAAAAGAGGGAGACTATGGGAGTTTTAGTGTCGTCTACTAGGAATCTACAACCTATGAACCTCTTATAGTTAGAAACTTTTGATGTCATCAGTAAACCTAAACTTTAACATTCTACTCTACGTATTCCAATAATAAGAGAGCGATCAACTTGATTATTGACTTAGTCCTAAGCAATACGAAAGCCTACATAAACAATGAAATAGTGGGCTGCAGCCTCGCAATAAACGAAGGAAAGATTTTCAGAATAGGCAAAGAAGCAAACATGCCCAAAGCAGAAACAAGAATCGATTTAAAGAATCTGCTGGTTCTGCCAGGTTTGATAGACGTTCACGTGCATCTTCGAGATGAAGGAAAAGCATACAAAGAGGATTTTTGCACTGGAACGGCAGCTGCTGCTGCAGGTGGAATAACAACCGTTTTGGACATGCCCAACAACAATCCAGTGACAATGAGCGTTGAAACTCTGAGAAGACGAATGAAAATTGCTGAAAGAAAAATTTTGGTTAACGTTGGTTTTTACTCCGAATTTCCAAAAAACAAGAAGGAAATAGAGGAAATCATCAGGGAAGGAGCCGTGGCTTTTAAGCTTTTCATGGCCGAGCAGATCGGCGGATTGAACATAGATGATGATCACGGTCTATTTGAAGCATTCAAAATCGTCAGCAGTTTGAAGGTTATAGTCGCTGTTCATGCAGAAGACAAAACAACATTTAAAAGAACTGAAGATGAGCTTAAAAGAGACAACCACAACGATATTGAAGCGTTTCTCAAGGTACATTCAGAAAGAGTCGAAGTGACGACTGTAAAACGTTTACTGAACATTGCTGAACAAACCAACGTGCACATACATTTTTGCCACATGAGCACGAAAAACGGGCTAAAAGCGATAGTTGACGGAAAGAAATCTGGAATGACAATAACTTGTGAAACAACACCGCATCACCTGTTTTTATCAGTTGATGATTTGAGGCAGACCGGAACGTTAGTGTTAACCATGCCGCCAATTCGAGAAAAGCATCATAGTATAGCCCTCTGGAACGGAATTAGAAACGGTTGGGTTGACGTTTTGGCTTCAGACCACGCACCACACATGCTAAGTGAGAAAAAAGCTGATTCAGTTTGGAACGTTAAAGTTGGCGTACCAGGCTTAGAAACAACACTTCCACTGTTGCTTACAGAAGTGAAACGTGGACGATTATCAATAACTGACGTAGTTAGACTTATGTCGGAAAAGCCGGCTGAAACTTTCGAATTAAAAGGCAGAGGCTGTTTGAAGGAAGGAAATAACGCGGACTTGGTTGTTGTGGATCTGGATAGAGAATACAGAATTGATGCGTCAAAATTCCAGTCAAAAGCGAAATTTTCCCCATTTGATGGATGGAATGTTGAGGGAAAACCCGTTAAAACGTTTGTTGGGGGGCGATTGATCATGAGTGAAGGAGAAATTGTAGCTGAAGAGGGAAGTGGTGACATCATTCGAAGAGGGTGAGGCTTTGAAGTTCATTGCTGATGGGATGCTTGGAAGGCTGACACGTTGGCTTCGAATGTTAGGACACAATGTGAAGTATTCGAACAAGCTTGATGATGCCCAACTGATCATGATTGCTAGAAAGGAAAGACGAGTATTGCTTACAAAGGATCTGGAACTTTACCAACAAGCCATGGCGAAAGCAGTTGACGCCTTCTATCTGGAAGGAAAAACGGAAGAGGAAAAACTAGCGGAACTCGCAAAAAGATTCAAAATCAGACTAGACATAGACATGACAACATCAAGATGCCCAAAATGCAACGCGCAAGTGAAACCAACATCCAAAGAAAAAGTCGCTAATAAAGTTGAGAAGAGCACATTTGCCTACTACAACGAGTTTTGGAAGTGCCCAAAATGTGCACAGATATACTGGCAAGGAGCCCACTGGACAAAAATCAAAAGAACACTTGACACAGCAAAAGAAATCTTGAAGAAAAACAAATCAAAAGGTAACCATCCTTAGCTTTCGCAAGTGTTAATAAGAGAAATGCGAAAATAAGATAAGAGGATAATTACTAGTTGCGCGCGCTGTTATTCTTCTTCCGTAAGCCATTTAATGGGTATGTCTTGGTAAGTGCCGTCAGGTAATGTGCGTCTAATTGTCATCGGTAGGATGCCTATCTCAAGCTCTTTCAGGGCTATGTCTATTGCGCTGGCACCTTTAGACGGTTCAACAAGCACAGGGGCACCCATGGATATTTGCAAGGCTCTAGACCCCACTATCCGAGCTTTCTCGAAACGAGTAAGCTTAGGGGGTCCGATCAAAACTTGTTTCTCTGTTCTAGACGTGTTCTAGTACACTCCGGCGCCTCAACCCATTCCGCCCATTCCACCCATTCCGCCCATTCCACCCATTCCGCCCGGGGGTCCTCCAGGGGGCATTGGCGGAGTCTTCATCTTGCCGGCAGCAATCACATCGTCGATTTTCAGTATCATCGAGGCTGCTTCTGTCGCCGATTTGATTATCTGTTTCTTGACCGCTAAGGGTTCGAATACTCCCATTTGGGTCATGTCTTGAACCTTTCCGGAGTGAACCTCTATTCCTGCCCAGGTTTCACCTTTTTCATGTCTCGCCCTCAACTCTGAAAGTATGTCTATTGGGTCTAGACCAGCATTTTCCGTCAGTGTCAATGGAACTATTTCGAGGGCTTCTGCAAAGATTTTGACTGCGAGTTGTTCTCTTCCCGGAAGTGTCTCCGCATATTTCTTGAGTGCTCGTGAAACTTCCAGTTCTGGCGCTCCGCCTCCGGCCAGGACTTTTGGTTCTTCAACTATGTCTCGAACCACGCATAAAGCGTCATGAAGTGAACGTTCCGCTTCGTCCACGATGCGTTCTGTTCCACCCCTTATCAAAATTGTGACTGCTTTGGGGTTCTTGCATCCTTCTACAAACGTCATTTTGTCATCACCTATCTTACGTTCCTCAATGAGACTCGCATAGCCTAGGTCTGCTATGCTTATGTCGTCCAAGTTTGTTACGGTTTTTCCGCCTGTGGCTTTTGAAAGTTTTTCCATGTCTGATTTTTTAATTCTACGCAGTGCCATTATTCCCTTTCTATTTAAGAAGTGTTGAATCATATCGTCTAAGCCCTTCTGGCACAAGACCACGTTTGCGCCTGTCGCGGTTATCTTGTCAACCATTTCTCGCAGCATTGATTCTTCTTGTTTTAGGAATGCCTCCATTTGTTCTGGGCTTTCAATGTTGATTTTTGCGTCAAACTCTGTTTTTTCGATTTCTAGTGCGCTGTTTAGTAGGGCTATTTTTGCGTTTTCTACACGTTTTGGCATTCCGGAATGCACGACTTCTTTGTCTAAGACGAGACCCTTGATCAGTTTTGTGTCGCTTACGGATTTCCCTGGTTTTTTTTCAACTTTGATGTCATCTATATCTACCTTGGACTTACCAACACCTTTTTCAGCAACTTGAAGAACCGCCTTAACCGCTAAATCAGCCAAGTATTCCCTGTGCTCAGAAACTAGTTTGCTCGCCATAGACGTCATGGCAGCTTTTTTCAGGTACCCTTGCAGGTTTAAATCTACTGATATTGCCATTTTTTCTAGGGTTTTTAGTGCTTTATCTGAGGCCTTTTTGTATCCGTCAATTATTATGGTGGGGTGAACACTTTTGTTGATCAGTTCTTCAGCTTTGCCTAGTAATTCGCCGGATATTATGACGGCTGTTGTTGTTCCGTCGCCGGCTTCGTTGTCTTGTGTTTTTGCAACTTCAACCATCATCTTTGCTGCAGGATGCTGAATGTCCATTTCGTCTAGGATTGTGCGTCCGTCGCTTGTTATTGTTACGTCGCCGAAGCTGTCAACAAGCATTTTGTCCATGCCTTTTGGGCCTAGAGCGCTTTTTATGGTTTCAGCCACGACTTTTGCAGCCATTATGTTTGTGTGTTGAGCTTCTCTTCCTCTAGATCGGTTTGAGCCTTCCTTCAATATTAATACTGGAACTCCTCCAGCTGACAAACTTAACAAACCTCCTCCTTTAATGCGTCACAATGAGTAACAGCATTACAATATAAATTTTTCTGATCAAATCTCTTTTTCTATGTTGCAGTTTTCTGTCAATACCCCACACGCGGTTCCTTAGAGATACTTAAGCGTGGACGCAACAACAGGTATATAAATTGTTGAATTACACTCACTAATTGAGTGTTCCTAGATGCCAAGGAAATTGAGTAGAGAAAAGATGTTGAAATGGGAAGAGGAAAAGACTTTAGTGAAGACACTAGATTGAAGTGTGTTCTTTGGAGTGACCGTTATTGTTGCCTTTGTGGAAAGGCTTGTGGGCCTGATATTGAAATAGCTCATATAGACCTAGAGGGCGGGAATGATTTAGATAATGCTATTCCAGTTTGTTATTATTGTCATGCAACAAGGGAAGATATAACAAGGAGCATCCTCGTGGAAACAGATACAGAATTAGAGAGTTAAAAACGCGTAGAGAGCAAATCTATGAAAGACACACGAGGCATTTTGTACCACCGATTTATTTTAAGATAATCCAAAGAATACGAGACAACCCACAAAATAGACGTACTCTGCCAAGTGTTGGCTTTATTGTAACACATTATTGGGATTCTCTTCCTATAAGATTTAGAGTTACTGTAAACGCTTTCTTGGAGATGAGGAGTTAGGACCGATTGTAAGTCCTGAGAAAACGTATTATTCCGGAGATACAATATGGAAGATTAATCCTCGCCACACCATTTTCGGGGATTCTAGTGTTCCAAAAGGGTGCGTAATAGTGCCGAGGATCTCAAGCTAGAAGTACAAGTTACGATAATTGACCAATATGACAGACCGCATGAACTGCTTCCACTATGTTACACCTACGTAAGAGATAAGAATTATTGGTTTACAGAACCTGCTTCATTCAGTGAACTTAAACGTTTCATGACTTAATACGCGTGAAGCAGTAACTCTTCAGGAAAACGCAAGACAACTTTCTTCCCCGTTTTTGAGTTCAGTTTAGATTACAAATGGAAACTTTCCAAAAATACCATCAGTTTGGTTTAAGTGTTGTTTTTAAGCCTGTTCCCGTTAGGATTATCACGGTCTTTTCGTCTTTTGATGTTTCTTTGTTTTTGAGTTGTTTCTTGTAAGCTGCGTAAGCAACAGCAGAGCTTGGCTCAACAAGGAAGCCTTTCCCAGCCAGTTCTTTAAAGGCACTGAATATTTCGTCTTCCTCAACTACGACAGCGTCGCCATCTACTTCCATCAATCGTTTATCCATAAGGTCTAGCAGCGGAGGATTTACACTCACTAAGGCATCAGCAACAGAAACAACCTTCACCGGCGGAGTGTAGCTCAAGTTCTTGAAGCGATGATAAAGCGGTGAAACCTGTCTTGTTTGACAAGCCACTATTTTCGGCATAGTCTCAATCGCGTTAGACGCGACTAAATGCTTAAACCCTTTTATCACACCTAAGATCAGAGTCCCAGCCGAAACTGGCAAATACACACGTTCTGGAACATGCCAACCAAACTGCTCAACTACTTCATAAGCAAGACTTCTCAGTCCATCCCTAAACAAAGGATGAAGAATATGCCCAACATAAAATTTCCCTTTTTCACCCTTCTGCGCTTCCTCTGCGACTCTGCTTCGTCCACCCGAAACCTTAACAACTTCAGCACCGTAAAACTGAATCTGATTAAACTTCGGTCCAGAAACATCCTCTGGAACATAAATTCTCGCCCTTAACCCAGCACAAGCAGCATAAGCAGCCACAGAAGCCCCAGCATTACCAGAAGAATCCTCAGAAATAAAGCCTCCCGCCTCCTTCACGAGTTCATGCAAACCCGATAGCAAAACCGTCGTGCCTCTATCCTTAAAAGAGCCAGTAGGATTCAAACTCTCAAGCTTGAAAAAAGTATTATCTGAAAACTTGACCAAAGGCGTCCACCCCTCACCCAAAGTTACAATACCCATCTCTTCTACATACGGAAAAAACTCGGCATAACGCCAAACAGTAAAATCACTCTTCCGAATCTTTGAGGCTTCAAAATCGAAATGGAGTCGAACGCACAGTGGTTCGTCACAGGAAGGACACCTGAAATCAAGTAAGCTAGGAGAAGATTGACCGCATACTGAACATTTGATTTTGTACCGCATAGAGACCCCGATAACAACCTTAAATTGGAAACGTAACCATCAAGTTAGAAACTCTAGACCTGTATTAAAGGCATTTACGTTGGCTTCAACCGTTTTTTCAGGAACACTTTCCCTGATAGCTTTTTCCATTGCCTTATCGTTTACCAAGTTGATTATTCGTGCTAAAGCCCCAAGCATAATCATATTTGCATAGATGCCAGCACCAAACGTTTTCTTTGCAGTTTCTGTCGCTGGAATTTTGAAGACTTTTACCTTAGTTTCAGGAATGCTTTCCACGGTGCTAACATCAACTAAGAGAACACCGCCTTTCTTCAAATCTTTAAAGTGCTTATCAAGTGCCGTCTGGCTCAATGTCACTAATACGTCGCATTTTCTAACTGCTGGAAAACCTATTTTGCTATCAGAGATTATTACCTCGCTTTTGGCCGCACTCCCTCTGGCTTCGGAACCGTAACTTTGCGTCTGCACGGCATTTCTCCCAGAATATACTGCAGCCTTGCCCAAGATTTGCCCAGCCAAAACAACACCTTGCCCGCCAAGCCCACTTATCCTTACCTCAACTCTTTGTGTCATTCACTTGTGCCTCCTTTATAACTGCATAAACGTTCTCAACAACTGTTGGACGCTTTCTTTCCACAAATTGCCCAACAACTACTCTCTTTTCAAGTTCTTTTTCACTCAACTTTTCCGCCTGCCCAATTGAAACAGCGTTTTCCTTAAGCCATTTCAGTATTTCTCCAACGTTCTTGAAACCAGCTCTTCTTCCATAAGCTGTTGGACATTGACTCACAACTTCAATAAATCTGAAACCTTTCATTCTGAGCGCTTTTTTAATCGATTCTTTAAGCTCATTTGGGTGAGCTGTCGTCCAACGAGCGGAATAGCACGCTCCTGCCGTAACAGCTAATCTTGTAGCATCCAGTGGCTCTTCAAAACTCCCATAAGGTGTTGTCGCAGTTTTTGTCTTAAATGGAGTAGTAGGCGCAACTTGTCCTCCGGTCATTCCGTAGATCATGTTGTTAACCATTATGACAAGTATGTCCAAGTTTCTCCTTGCTGCGTGTATGAAGTGGCTCATGCCTATTCCAACTATGTCGCCGTCCCCTCCGAAGACGACAACGTTCAGGCTTGGATGAACAAGCTTTATTCCAGTTGCAACTGGTATGCTTCTCCCATGAGGCGTATGAATAGAATCCGCGACAAAATAGGGCGAACAAATCCATGAAGAACAGCCTATACCACTGCAGAAGACAAAATCCTTCAAATCTTCGTGGCCTAACTCGTGGATACTCCTCAAGAAAGCGTCCATCAGAGTAAATATCCCGCAGCCCGGACAGAACGGCAACTTTAAATCTCTCAAATATTTCCTAACCGAGAAGGCTTCACTCATTCTTCTCCGCCTCCCTAAGAATTTTGGCTAACAACTCTTCTGGCGTGATCAACTCTCCACCGCCAATCTTGTTCAGAGGAATAACTTCTGCTAATCCGTTTGCTACTCGCTCCACTTCATAGCAAATCTGTCCCAAATTCATCTCTGGCACAATTATCTTTTCAGCCTTTTCAGCTAACTTTCTAACGAGTTTTTCCGGAAACGGCCAGATAGTCTTCAACCGAATATAACCTATCTTGATCCCTTTCGCCTCTGCCTTTTCAACTGCTTCGTAAATTGCCCGTGATGTGCAGCCATAAACTAGTAGCGCTATTTGGCAGCCCTCGATATTGTAATCTTCAAAATCTGAAATCTCTTCCACATGGTTTCTTATTTTGTTGTTAAGCCGCTCTACGAGTTTTTTGTGCACAAGCGGGTCAGCTGTAAATCTTATGCCATATTCATCATGTGTGGAACCCGTCACTGCAACGTTAAATCCTTCACCCACAGCCGGCATAGGCGGAACCTCTTCCAAACCAAAGAAAGCCTTGTCTCCAGCTCTTGGTTTTCTGCGGTTAATCACGTTCACACTGTCTGATGATGGCACTGTAATTTGCTCTCTCATATGCGCTATTGTCTCGTCAGCAAGAAGTATGACTGGAGTGCGATATTCTTCAGCTAGGTTGAAGGCTCTAACCGTTAATGTAAACATTTCCTCCACGGAATTCGGCGACAAAACTATAGCGGAGTAGTCACCGTGGGTTCCCCAACGGGACTGCATCACATCGCCTTGCCCGCATTTAGTGGCTTGCCCAGTGCTCGGGCCAGCGCGTTGCGCGTCAACTATCACGCATGGAGTTTCCGTTATAAACGCATACCCGATAAACTCTTGCATCAGACTGAAGCCCGGCCCAGAAGTGGCTGTCATTGCTTTGGCTCCAGCCCAGCTTGCGCCTATAGCTACGCCTACAGAAGCCAGTTCATCCTCCATTTGGATGGCGATTCCACCAACTTGCGGTAGTCTTTTCGCCATGTGTGCAGCTATCTCGCTTGCGGGTGTTATCGGGTATCCAGCAAAGAATCGGCAGCCTGCAGCAATGGCTCCTTCGGCACACGCTTGGTTTCCTTGCCAAAAATACGTGTTTGATTTAGTAGTTGTCATTTGCTGTGCTTCCTCTTGTTGTTTAGAAGTGAATGCATAGTCCACAGGAATTAATCTTTTGTTGTGAAATTGCTTTTTGAGGCTTTGACGCTAAAAGGTTTTATCTCACAGTCGCTTACTCACTAGACTGTATTTGGAGGCTAAAAATTGGAGAAAGACATAGTGGATTATGCGTTAGAGTATGCTCGAGGCAAAGATGTTGAATATGCAGAAGTTAGAGCACAAAGCCAGAAACTTGAGCAGCTAATGTTGAAGAATGGGATTTTAGAAGCCTTTCTTTCATCCGTTAATACTGGTTTCTGCGTTCGAATATTGGCAGACG
Organism: Candidatus Bathyarchaeota archaeon; assembly: GCA_030589055.1. Lineage (GTDB taxonomy): Archaea > Thermoproteota > Bathyarchaeia > Bathyarchaeales > Bathycorpusculaceae > SOJA01. The sequence goes on from JAUUWK010000017.1 coordinate 9,502, forward strand.
GTGGCATTGGTTTTGCTTCAACAAACAAATGGACAAAAGACGAGGCTAAAGGGGTAGTGGACCTTGCGTACAGGTTTGCTAAAGCTGCGAAGCGTAAGGACAAGATAAGATTTGCTGAAGAAAAAGCTGTGGAGACTACTTGGGAAGTGGAACAGAAGAAAAAGATAGAAGACGTAGATTCTGAAACGAAAATCAAACAGTTCTTAGAGGTAGATAAAGCATTAACTTCTCAAACGGTGAATGTTCCAGCAAGAGTGATTCAAGCGATTATGCAATTAACAGAAAAATATTTTGTCAACACTGAAGGCTCACGTATATCTTCGTTTGTTCCAAAAATTGCTGCTTTCGGCTTCATCACGGTTGTTGAACAAGGAAAGAGTGAACAAGCATTCAAGCAGTTCGGTTACAGCGGAGGCTGGGAGGCCTTCGATGAATGGCAAATGACTGAAAACCTGATTCACGACGTAAACGTTCTGAAAGAAGTTATAACAAAAGCGAAAGCGGTGAAACCGGGCACAATGGATTTAGTATGCGGTCCAGAAGTTACAGGAATAGCTGCCCACGAATCTTGTGGTCATCCGATGGAGGCTGACAGAATTTTAGGTAGAGAGATGAGTCAAGCCGGAAGGTCTTTCATATACGAAGGCAGCTCGTTCTGGATTGGAACGAGAATTGGAACCGATGTTGTTACGATAGTTGATGACCCAGCGATAGAACATAGTTATGGCTATTACAAATATGACGATGAAGGAATAAAAGCGAGAAGACGGTACCTCTATAAGAACGGCTTCATCAACGAGTTTCTGCATAATAGAGAAACCGCAGCGAAACTGGGTATAAGAAGCAATGCATCGTCAAGATCTGCGAATTATGACAGAGAAGCAATAGTGCGGATGGCAAACACTTTCGTCCTCCCAGGCAAGATGACCAAAGAAGAAATAATTGAAGACGTGAAAAACGGTGTGTACATGGTTTCCTTCACCGAATGGAACATAGATGATAAACGTTTCAACCAACGTTACGTCGGCAGAGAAGCTTACCTAATAGAGAATGGTGAATTGAAGCACCCAGTTGCAAGACCAATCATCGAAACAACAACACTGAAATTCTGGAGCGCTGTTGACGCAGTCTCAAAAACTGTGGAATTCGACGCAGCAACTTGCGGAAAAGGAGATCCAATGCAAGGAATGTCTGTGTACACGGGTGGTCCAGCTATCCGGCTTAGAGGAGTGTACGTAAAATGAGTGAGATTCTTAACAAAACTGAAGAAATAGTCAAGAAGGCAAAGACCCTCGGCGCCGACGAAGTCATAGCCAAAACAACCTTTGGCAAATACAGACAAACACGTTTCAGCAATAATCAGATCGACATAACCGTCGCGTGGAACGACTATTTAACAGATATTGCATTATCTTGGAAAAAAAGAGTGGTGGCAACTCAGATACGCGACTTCCAGAATGTGGATGGGCAATTAAAACAACTCTTTGAAATTGCGAAGGTGTCCAAGGAAAACCCGATGTTCGGAGGATTCGCAAAAGGAAAATTCAAGTATGCCCAAAGCTCAGCTGACAAGAAGGTTGTAGAACTGGGAAATCCGTCAGAATACATTTTGGAGGCTATAGAGGCTGCTAAAAAAGAAGCTGGACAGGACATTAACAGCGGCGGCATACTCTTCACAAAATTCGAAGACGTGTATTTGGCGTCGTCTGAAGGCCCTATAGGCGTCGATAGTAGATCAGCAATTGAAATCTCCATAAGAGCTTTCTCGCAGAGAGAAGCCTCAGGCCACAGCGTCGAGTGCAGTTCAACCTTAAACGGCTTTAACCCGTCTAGAGCTGGATTGGAAGCCGGTGAAATCGCAAAGCTTGCTAGAAATCCCAAAGCTGGCGACGAAGGAGTATGCAGTGTGATTCTTAATCCGCTTTTTGCTGGTTCAATGTTAGGTATGTGGACTTCGATGGTTTCAGCTTTCAACGTTATGATTCAGCTATCAATATTTGTGGATAAGCTGGGACAAAAAGTGTCACCTGAATTCGTGACAATGAAAGATAACCCAGCTTCTTATTCGGTTTCCAATCGAGTTTTCGACGATGAGGGAGTGCCCACCAGAGAAAACGTCTTCATTGACCGTGGAATACTGAAGACTTATCTGCATAATACTTCAACGGCTAAGATCTTTAAAGCGGAAACGACAGGTAACGCGGGATTAGTTGTTCCTAACCCTTGGAACGTTGAGATGGGCCTTGGCAACATGGGTAAAGATGAGATGTTCAGAGAAACTAGGAACGGATTGTATCTGACGAACACGTGGTACACCCGCTTTCAGAACTATAAAAACGGAGACTTCTCAACAATACCGAGAGACGGCCTCTTCCTAATAGAAAACGGCGAGATAAAGCGATCCCTGAAAGACGTACGCTTAAGCGACAACGCCCTAAACATGCTTGGCAATATTGCAGGCATATCAAAAGAAAGAAAACACGTACACTGGTGGGGAGAAGCAGATCCACCTTCACTTGCACCATACATTCTAATAGAAAACGTGCACATAACAAAATCAAAATAAGCACCAACTCTCTCTTTTTCCACAGTCAGATCAGACATTGAAGTACGTCAGAAAGCTGACGAAAACGCCGTTTTAGAAGCTCATATTTCTGTCGAACACCAAGAATTTCTTCTGTCAAACAACAACGCTGTTTATCGCATGATTCCCGAGGAAATACGCTAACATCAACTGCTGGTCTGATAATCCCTGGAGCTTACACGTGCACTATCTTTGGTGCGGGTAGTGATCGCCCAATCCCCAAAAAATCTGACATCGCTTGAACTTGGATTCCTGTGGAAGCAATACCTTCAAAAAGTAACTTTCTTTAGTACTGATTAAAGGGTTGATGGAAAGTTTGACATAGAAAAAACATTGTTTTCAATATTTGTTCTCTATTCAGTTCCAAATATGTCCTGCGTGTAAGCTCACCTAGTTCGTTTTTAGCAGGTGTAACGGGATTTGAACCGGAAACATCACATTCTCGAATTGAGAAGAAACGGTAGATCGTGTCAGTCCTGCTCTTTTACGCTCTCTTAATCAGGATAACCATTGTCATGGAAAGCTAAACGTGTTCATATGGAGATAAAACCTTTATAGGTTGGAATTACAATTTTGGTTTTCTACGCTCTTTGGTTCCAGATCGACAGGGAGGTTGCTGACTTGAAAAGGATAATAGTGTGTCTCAAACAAGCTGTAGACGTTTCGCAATTGAAGGTTGACTCTAAGACAAGTCAGTTATTAACCGCTAGCGCGCCTAAGAAAATCAGTGATTTTGACAAAAACGCTTTGGAAGAAGCAATAAGGATTAGGGAGAGACTCGGCGAAGTAGAGGTTTACACGGTAACGGTGAGCTCCGAAGACGCCAAATCCGTTCTGAGAGAAGCTCTCGCAACGGGTGCTGATAAGGCTTATTTAGTAAATGATCCAACCTTGCAGAACGTTGACACATGGGCAACAGCCTACGTTCTCGCTGAAGCGATAAAAAAAATCGGAAATTTCGACTTGATTCTTTGCGGCGAAGCATCCCTAGACAGTTTCTCTGGACTTGTCGGCTCAAGATTAGCGGAACTGCTGAACCTTCCACAAATAAACTCGGTTAGAAAAATTTCCGTGGAAGTTGACGGTATCACGGCGGAAAGAACGCTTGAAGATGCATATGAAAACGTGATATCACAAATGACGACTTTGATAACAGTTACAAGAGAGATAAATCAGCCGACGATTCCATCACTTATGATGATAATGAAAGCCGCA
>JAUUWK010000031.1 GCA_030589055.1 Candidatus Bathyarchaeota archaeon
TTGAGCCTGAATGCATGTGTTGGTGTGAAACGTGAGATGTCATGCTAGTCGGTTCATTTTCTTCGGGCTTTTCAATGCGTGACGGATTTCTTCTTTGAACTCCTCGAAGGAGGTCCCCAAAACCTCGATTCTTTCTACCAGTCCTTCGCCTGCGCCTCTGTTTCTGGCCTCTGTTATTAGTGGCATTTTTTTTAGGTTTCAGGCCGACTAGGGTTGCTCCAACCGTTTCTACAGCGACTCATCTCTGCCAATTAGGAGGAAGTTTGCCTTTGCTCCTTTGATGCCTGCTAGCCACGCGCGAAACAAGGTTTCATAAATTATAAAAGGCGAAGTGTTTATTCCACTGTGTAAACCTTCACTAGTGTCCAAGTGTGAGAAAAGAAATGTCCAGAAAATCGATCCATTACGAGGAAGTTTCCGTAGAGTTTTGATTATGATTTCTTTTCATTAGGGTGCACATCATGATAAGTCTCGTATTCCACGGCAGAGGCGAATAGTTGCTTAAAAGGTGCATTGGCAGGGTGAGTGTCCGCATTTTGGGCATTTGCTGTCATATTTGCTGAGGGTTGCCTTTTCAAGGTCTATGTTAGTGACGTTTGCAAGTGAAGCTATCCATGCGATGACGTCTGCAAACTCGTTTTCCAAAGCTTTCTTATCCTCTGCTTTCAATGCTTCTTCTAGTTCTTTGACTTCGTCCACAAGCCAATCAAATGTTCCTTCTACACCGCGTTTAGAATCCCGGTGAAAATATATACATCGCATCATCTCCTGAAATTCGCGTATATGCACACCTCTTCCCCCCATATTGTCTGAAAACGTATAAGCAATATTTAAAACAAACACAATCCAAACTTCCAAGCAGGTGAAAAAGATGACACTATCCTTCGTTATTCGAACATATCAAGATGAAGATAGAGAGCACTGTCGTGCCTTGTGGAGAGAGCTGACTGAGTGGCATCGTGGAATCTACCAAGACCCAAATATCGGCGGAGAACATCCAGAAGAATACTTCGACAAACACTTAACTGCAGTTGGACCCAACCAACTTTGGGTCGCTGTCCACGATTCTAAAGCCGTTGGGCTTGTCGGGCTGATCTTCAAGGGTGAAGAAACTGAAATAGAACCTCTTATAGTTAGCAAAGCCTACCGCTGCAAAGGAATAGGAACAAAACTGATAGAAACAGCTATTTCTGAAGCTCGAAAAAAGGGAGTAAAATACCTTAACATAGCGCCAGTAGGACGAAACATAAGCACACTAAAATTCCTTTACAAACGGGGCTTCAGAAACCTCGGATACATCACCCTATTCATCGACTTCACTAACCATACTTGGAAGTCAGGACCCGAAATCTTCGGATGTAAATTCAAATACTGACACGCAAAGATACACAAACACTTGAATTCCTTACTTACAGCAATTCAAGAAGTGCCCATAGAGCGGTTGCTATGCCCAATCGTCCATATTGTAACCTGCAATCCTATCGCTTGCTTTTCCATCGTTTAAGTATTAACTTTGCCAAGTTGTCTAATCTATCCCTAACTTTCTCATCCTCAATTAACGTTCCCAAAACCGAGCTCTGACCATACTCTGCGGATTGCAACAATAAAGATGGCGGCGGACATTTACATTCATAATGATCTAAAATTACCGTGTGATATACAAGACCACCGCCAGCTGGAATATTTCCCATTACGATTAATGCTATAATCTTCCTTGAAACATATTGCTCAAATTCCTCACAGCTTTTGATAATTCCTTGCCCTCTTTCCGAAAAAGCACAATATAGACCTGCTGGCTTACTACCATACGTTGGCACTGCAAGCACAATGATGTCTACCTCTTTCATTTTGCTGTAAATTCTTGTGACATCATCTTGTATTGAACATTTCTCGTCTTTACCTCTTAATTCGCGGGCAAAACATTCGTAATTGCAGCGACTACAAGGGTTTATCTCACAGTCATAAGCATTGATAACCTCGGTTTCAAATCCTTGCTCTCTCAGCTTCTTTAACACGTATTCTACACAGTTCAAACAGTTGCCTCTTTTCCTTGCGCTGAACGCTAAACCTAAAGCTTTCATATTTTTGGGTTTCAGCGGATCTTTATGTACTTGTAAGCTTCTGTCGCATTTTCAAAACAGTAATGCACTTTTTGGTTGTCTTTTCTGAATTCCATCACGTCTGCCTTCACTTTTTCCGGTGGTTCCTTGTCTATTATCACGCGCTTGATGAATTCTGCTATTTCTGTCATTTCAGACTCTTTCATTCCAAGCCTCGTGATCTCTGAGACCCCGAGCCTTATGCCACCTGGGTGCATGAAATGCCTTCCCTCTTTAATGTCCCACGGCAGCAAGTTCCTGTTTATTATTACGTTGGCCTTCTCCAAAGTTTCTTCGATCGCGCCTCCGTCACCATGTTTCGTTATGTCAATTAGGATCACATGGGACTGTGTGAAGCCCTTATGTTCTGCCAAAACATTGAATCCCCTTTCATACAACGCTTGACCCAAAGCCTTCGCGTTTTTCACTATTTGACTTGTATATTTCCTTCCAAACTCGAGCAATTCCGCGCAAGCTATTGTAACGCCTGCAACTGCGTGCAAATGATGGTTACTTAACATTCCAGGGAAGGCTGCCCGCTTTATCTTTTCAGCATGTTTCTCCCACGACAAGACCCCACCATGTTGAGGTCCAAAGAACGTTTTATGCGTACTTAAGCTGACAACATCAGCGCCTTCTCTAAGCGGGTCTTGAAACTGTCCTCCACCGATTAGTCCAGCCACGTGGGCGGCGTCATATCCCACTGTTCCACCAGCCGAATGAATTGTGTAAGCTAACTCTTTGACTGGATGGGGAAACGGGAAAACACTAGCACCAAACATCACCAGCTTGGGCGGTCTACCATCTCCTACGAATTTTGCGATCCTACTTTTCGCCCGGTCCACATCTATAGTTAATTCTTTATAATCCAAAGGTAAATATTCAACTACTAAACCGTGAACAGCGCCCGCTGTGCCCCCAAACTTCTTCTTGCCCATTGTTATGTGCCCGCCAGCTGGAATTGACAGAGCCATCATAGTGTCGCCTGGTTCAGTAAAAGCCGTGTAAACAACCAAGTTCGCCACAACACCAGAAATGGGTCTAACATCCACAAATTCCGCTTTGAAAAGCTTCTTCATAAGCTCAATGCATTTGAATTCCACCTCGTCTATGAAGCGGCAGCCAGCATAAACACGTTCCCCAGGCCAACCCTCCGCATAGCGATTTCCAAAATCTGCAGTGAGAGCTTCGCGTACAGCTGGGCTTGGGATGTTTTCACTTGCTATAAGCGGGATGCATTCCTGAAACCATTTGTGATGTTGTTGAAGGAGATCGAACACGTGATTATATTCGTCTTGTGGAGTTGCCATTTCAACGCCTTCTTGCAGCACACTATCATTAGTACAAAGATAAAAACTCTTTGAAGAGTAACATTAATAATCTGGATATGACACGGTCTAGTTACTAGAGTCAAAAAGGTTCAAGAAAATGAGTAGGAAAAAGAAAAAGAAGGAATCGCCAATGCCCGCTGCAAGTGCAGGCTTGCTCAGGTTTTTTGAGGAGGAAACCGAAGGCGTCAAGGTTAGACCCGAATTACTTGTAGGTTTGGCAGTAGCATTAATAATCGTATGCGTTCTAGCACAAATGTTCTTTTAGGCTGAGAGCTTTAACGACGAGAAGATGTGTGCAAAACTTCTATTCGTTGAACAGAGTTAAGGTGGACAAAAATTTCGCTTCTCTCTTCTCTGCTTGCAACCTGAGGTATAGGCTGAGCAATAGTTGCGCGCAGTATGATAGCTTCTGCATCTGAAAGCCATATACCAGGCGGCTCGCGGGTCACCGCCGTCAACCTTCCTTCAAAACCATAAGAAGAGTCAAGAATTACCCGCATACTCTCACCTAGGTTTTTCTCAAGCATATGAAATATTGTGAGAGGTAAACTTTGTTCTGGCATAGCCTTCGCAAAACTCTAAATTAGCGTTCGAGAATAAAACAGTTGTCCTTCTTAGAGAACGTTAAAACACTATATAACAGATTTCTTGTCCATGTAGTATGCATTCCGGGTTTTCAGTGTTTATGTTAAAACCGCCAAGTCGCTTAACATAGTGGTTATTCTAAGAGTGTTTTAAACAGACAGGCGGTTTCTATACTGTTTTCACAACACTTTAATATGCTTGATATTCTCTGATAGAACCTCATCTGAGATGGTATGCGTGGCTGCTGAGGATTCGTTAAACCAGTCCATGAATAAAGTAGTTGAACATTATTCATCATTATTTGAGCTTCCATCATACAAAAAAGTGCTTTTGCTTCTTGCATTGTCTTGTCTAGGTGGAGGAATCCTTTCCACAGTCACCCTTTTTCCCTCATTTGAAGGGTTGGTTAGCGGAGTATTTCTCGGTTTGTCTCTATTCTTTGTAACTTTGATTTTGGATTATGTTGTAAGCATGTTGATTTTGAGACAAGACCTGATTTATGATTTGAGAAGAACGGCGGCTCTTTCTCTTTTCTGTTGGGCTCTATGGTTTTTGTTCATTTTTGTAGGTGTCGCCTTTGCGCTGCTTTTTGGTTTATCATGGTGGGTTAGGCTTTGTCTTTTAGGGTTTTCAGCCGTGACAATCTTACGTTTAGTAGTGTTCAACTCAACATCCTCTGTGGATCATAAACGGCTTCTAGCGGCATCTTTTCTTCAACCTTTTCCTTGTATAATTCCGTTTGTTATGCTTTGGTCAAAAATAGGCTACTCTATTACGTTAAACATGCTCCTATTCTTCGTTTTTTCACTGGCAATAGGTCTTCTTTCAAGTTTCCTCTTCCTTACTCTCTTGAACCGCACAAGCAAGCAAACGCTTGGGATTCCTTCCTTATCTCTCTTCAAGGCTTTTTTGCTTAACTGGATAGTAGACCTGAATGCTCCTTTTGAAGAATTTCTTGAAAAGTTAGGTGAAGAACGAGATGTTGAAATTTCTTTGATAAGATTTGATGCCTCCAACCCTAAAGCGGTTGTGGTCGTTCCTTCTGTTCATCCTGGCCCCTTCAAAAATGTTGGAAGCAGTCTTTTGCCTTCCATGATTAAAACTGCTTTAGAAAAGGAACTTAACTGTATTGCGTGTGTTCCTCACGGCTTGCTTGGTCATGAGCTTGATTTGGCTTCACAGATGCAAAACCGGAAAATCATCAAAGGCGTCGTCGAGTCCGTGAACTTTAAGGCTTCTGAGGCAAAAGCAACACCTTTTACTAAGGTTAGCAACAGTGTGGCTACTGTATGTTGCCAAGTTTTTGGCAACTTTGCTTTCCTCTCATTCACTCTTGCACCTAAAACGACTGAGGATTTACCGCAGGAACTAGGTCTGTTTGTTCAAGAAGAATCAGAAAAGTATGGACTAACCCAATGTGCTGTTGTCAACGCTCACAACAGCATTAACGGAATAATAAGCTTACAAGAAGCTTTGAACACACTGAAAGCAGCTGTAGCTAACTGTTTAGAACAGACAACCTCTCAAAGGCGTTTGCCCTTTGAGGTTGGTGCCTCCACTGTAATGCCTAAGGAATTTAGTCTCAAGGACGGTATGGGACCGGGAGGAATCACTGTGATAGTGGTCAAGGTTGGTGAACAGAGAACGGCTTATGTAGTTATCGACGGCAACAACATGGTTTCTCGGCTTCGGGAAAAAATTATTTCAACTCTCCAATCCATGGGCATAAATGAAAGCGAGGTTTTCACGACAGACACGCATTCAGTAAACGCCATAACACTATGTGAACGCGGATACCACCCAATAGGTGAAGCCATAGATCATGAGAAATTGATTGGTTATATTAGAGAGGCAACGCTTGCTGCTGTGTCTGGTTTAGAACGTGCGAAGGCTACAGCGTACAGCATAACAGTTCCTAACGTTAAGGTTATTGGAGAGAAAAAACTGGAAACATTATGCATCCTCATAGATAGAACCCTTCAAAAGGCAAAGAAGATTGTCGTGCCAATCTTCGCGACTAGCGGTATTCTTCTGATGTTACTTCTAGCCTTTGTCTAAGCTAACACTAATAAGGCTGAAATGGTAACTTCCTTTCTTTATCATTGAGGGACAAGGAGTGTTAAAGGAGAAACTCCGCTCTCACAAGAGACTTCCTCTCATCACTGAAACGGCTTTATCAATCATGACTTTCAATAAGACTGGAGGTTTATTTGATGACTGGAAAGATCGTAATCAATGAAGAGTTATGTAAAGGGTGCTTACTCTGCATAAATGCTTGCCCTCAGAAACTCATTGTGGCTGCTGAGGAGATCAACTCTAAAGGTTATCATCCCGCAGAGTTTGTTGATCCCAAGGAAGCATGTACTGGATGCACTTTATGTGCTTTAATTTGCCCAGAGGTTGCGATAGAAGTCTTTAGTAAAGAAAAAACGTGAAGGATCTGAGAAAAATGGATGAGAAAGTTTTGATCACTGGAAACGAAGCTATCGGTGAAGCAGCAATCCAGGCTGGATGTAGATTCTTTTTTGGCTATCCTATAACTCCTCAGAACAAGGTTCCAGAGTATCTTTCTTATAGGCTTCCTCAAGTTGGGGGATGCTTTGTTCAAGCAGAGAGCGAAATAGCTGCGATTTACATGGTTTTTGGGGCTGCTGGTGCCGGAGCAAGGGTTCTGACTTCTTCTTCAAGTCCTGGAATTAGCCTGAAACAAGAAGGAATCTCGTATATTGCTGCTGCAGAGCTTCCGTGCGTTATAGTGAATGTTATGCGTGCTGGTCCAGGATTAGGCGGAATTTTGCCTTCTCAATCAGACTATTTCCAAGCAACGAAAGGCGGAGGTCACGGGGATTATCATCTGCTTGCACTTGCACCTTCAACAATTCAGGAAACTGTTGACTTGATGATGGATGCTTTCGATTTAGCAGATAAATATCGTAACCCGGTGATTGTTTTAGCCGACGGTTGCATTGGCCAGATGATGGAACCTGTAGAATTCAAGGAAAGACCATCAGAAGTGTTTCCCCCTAAAGATTGGGCTGTTACCGGCGCTAAAAACAGACCTCGAAACCTGCTAAAATCACTTTATCTTGACCCTGAAAAATTGGAGCAGCACAACTTGAAGCTTCACAAGAAGTATCTGGAGATGGCTAAGAACGAGGTTCGTGTTGAAACCTATTTGACAGAAGACGCTGACATAATTATCGCTGCTTATGGAACCGTTGCAAGAATTTCCAGGACAGCCATTAAAATCTTGCGTAAGAAAGGAATTAAAGTGGGAATGGTGAGACCTATCACGGTTTTCCCATTTCCATACGAGACTTTTGCAGAAATCTCTGAAAAAGTAGATAACATCTTGGTCGTGGAAATGAGTTTGGGACAAATGGTTGAAGACGTCAAACTGGGCGTTTGCGGAAGAGCAAACGTTCACTTTTACGGAAGAGTTGGTGGAATGGTTCCAACATACGACGAAATAGTCAGAGAGATAGAGAAAATCAGAAGGAGCCAAGTATCATGATGAAAATTGCGTTTGAAAGACCAAGATCAATGTTTCCTGTCCCAACCCATTACTGTCCCGGATGTGGACACGGAATAATCCATCGTTTGCTGGGGGAAGTTATTGACGAATTCGGAATAAGAGAGAAGGTTGTCGGAGTTGCCCCCGTAGGTTGTTCTGTATTGATATATAATTACATTGACTGTGACATGTACGAGGCAGCTCACGGTAGGGCACCTGCCATTGCAACTGGCTGCAAACGAGTGCATCCGGATCTAATAGTTTTCACTTATCAAGGAGACGGCGACCTCGCATCTATCGGAACGGCTGAGGTCATTCATGCAGCAACTCGGGGGGAAAATATCACTGTGCTTTTTGTGAATAATGCAGTCTATGGGATGACCGGCGGACAAATGGCACCTACAACTCTACTGGGTCAAAAAACAACAACTTCTCCTTATGGGAGGGCGCCTAAAAGAGAAGGATATCCCATTAGAATAGCGGAGATGCTTGCTACTCTAGAAGGCGCAACCTATATTGCACGTGTATCTGTGCATAGTCCACGAGCGGTTATAGCTGCAAAAAGAGTGTTAAAGAAGGCTTTCGAAATTCAGATAAACGGATTAGGATTTTCTTTGGTGGAATTTCTGTCGCAATGTCCTACAGGTTGGGGAGTGTCCCCTACAGAAGCAACGAAATGGGTTGAAGAAAAAATGATTCCTTTCTTTCCTCTAGGTGAGTTCAAAGTTCCTAAGAATGAAAAATTGGTGAAGTGAAAAAAATACAGTCGATTTATGAGAGTATTATAATGGCTGGGTTCGGCGGACAAGGTGTTCTATTCATTGGAAGATTGTTGGCTCATGCGGCGATGAAAGAAGGGAGAAACGTAACATGGATTCCTTCGTATGGTCCTGCGATGCGTGGGGGCACTGCGAACTGTACAGTTGTCATATCCGATGAGGTTATTGGGTCTCCAGTCATAACTTCTCCTCACAGTTTGATCGTGATGAATAATCCGTCCTTGGATGCTTTTGAGCCTCGACTAAAAACAGGTGGGCTGCTAATAGTAAATTCTTCTTTGGTTACCCACGAAGCCAAGAGAAACGACATAACCGTCGTCAAAGCACCAGCAAACAAAATAGCATTTGAAATCGGCAGTGATAGAGTCGCTAATATGGTGCTGTTAGGTGCTTACAGTGCTTGCACAAAAGTTGTGACAAAAGAAAATATTTTGGAAGCGCTCAAGAAAGTTTTAGGGGAAAAGAAAAAGCATCTCTTTGAAATAAACAAGACTGCCTTTGAAAAAGGACTAGAAACTGGAAACTTGTGAGCTTACGTTTTTCTCTGAGTGTTTTGTCATATGCTATATGGAAGAATATAAAAAGTTTCAGTATGATCATATAATCCACTTTGCATCACTACTCACGTCAATCGACGGAAAGTAAGGTGTAACATGACTGAAGAAACATCAGAAGAGAAAACGGCACAAGAAACTGTCAAAGAGCAAAAGACCACGGAAGCCCTGCAAACTAAGCAAATCGGTGAAAATACAGTGTCTATCAGTAGAAAACCAGTGATGAACTATGTGATTGCCTGTCTGACGTTCTTTAATTCAGGTTCCGAGAAAGTTGTTGTGAAGGCTAGGGGACGGTCAATCAGCAGAGCTGTTGATTCGGTTGAATTCTTGAGGCGTGCTTTCGTGAAAGACCTGCAATTACAAAGTGTCTCTATAGGTACGGAGTAAATCACAAGTGGCGAGGGCCAAACAAGAATTGGTTCAACAATTGAGATAACAGTGACCAAACCGTAAGCATCTTTAATTCTCTGAACACCGTGTGAAGGTAAAGTGAGATGAGACTATTTCATTCTATAAGACTATTTTTCATGTTGCTTTCTGACTAGCAGTACAGATAGTTATATAAAACTGTCTTTTCTAATCGTTAGTCTCCAACGGTGAGGTAAAAATGAGTGTTTATCCTAAGATAGTTGTTACTCCACCCGGCCCTAAAGCCAGGGAACTTGTTAAAAAAGATGAGCAAGTAATTTCACCTTCTTATGGGCGGTTTTATCCGCTTGTTGTGGAGTCGGGAAGGGGCTGTATTGTGCGAGATGTGGATGGAAACGAATACATAGACTTCAACTCTGGCTTGGTTTGCTTAAACGTTGGACATAACCATCCCAAGGTTGTTGCAGCTATAAAAAATCAATGCGACCGCTTCTTGCATTATTCGAACACGGACTTCTTTTATGCCGAAGTTATTAATCTCGCGGAAAAACTTGTTGGAATTGCACCTGGGAACTTTGATAAAAAGGTTTACTTTGGAAATAGTGGTGCCGAGTCTGTTGAAGCAGCCAGCAAGCTTGCAAAATGGCACACTCGCAAACAACGATTTATCGGCTTTATAAGTGCTTTTCATGGGCGTACAATTGGAGCTTTATCTTTCACTGCAAGCAAGCCTACTCAAAGGCGGTACTTCTTTCCCTTAATGCCGGGAGTTACCCATGTGCCGTACCCCTACTGTTACCGTTGCCCCTTCAAGCAAACTTATCCCGAGTGCAATTACTGGTGTATAGACTTTATCGA
>JAUUWK010000036.1 GCA_030589055.1 Candidatus Bathyarchaeota archaeon
ATTGGCGAAAAGTATGGAAACGTTCACTATGTGAATGTTGGCTACGCAAGAATTAAGGCTACAGTTGTGGACGATTCAGAGTCGATTTTCACACCATGCGTTTACAAGATCAGCGATGTGCACGTTCTTGAAGGCGAAAAATCAGAACCAATTAAAGAGATTGCATCTTTTCGTGGCAGATTCTGTGAACAAGCTAGAAAGGGCGAAGTTGTCATCGCACAGGGAAAAGTTGAGCAGGTTATACACAATAGACAAAATCATGAATATTTTAGACTCTTGTTGGGAAACAAGCCGTCAGACCATTTTGTCACCGTTCCTAAGCCCTAGAGTGGCCAAATACCCTCGTTCTCATTTATGCCCGTTCCAACAACAACTTGATAGAAGATTCCACCTGTTTTCACGTTTTCAACTCGTTCCAGCATTCCGGAAACCTCAATCTTGCTCCCTCGTTTAGCAACATTTCTATAGCATCCAATCATGGAAACGACGAGCTTCGGAATTTTGTCTTCAGAAAGCGTTGAGGCTGAATGAACTGGTTCGTAGTTTTCTATTTTGTAGATTGCTGGGCGAAACATGGCTTCACTATCATTCCTAATTGTGCAGTGAAACTCTACGGGATTGATCGGTAGATACTTGTGTGCCCCATATTTTGAAGTGGTCTCTTCTGGTTTGCGGACTGCATTATACATGAAAATCTTGTTCAAATAGCGTCCTTTATACAGTCTCGTTGCATCTAGTCGATTATTGACCACATAGGATAATGCTCCTTCTTCAACAAGATTGTCTATTGTTTTCTCCAGTCTACGAAAGTTCTGCGCACCATACACGGCAAGGTCTATGTCCGACTCAGTGGTGTGCATGTTTAAAGCAATGGAGCCATGAATACCAAAATCCTCTAAGACAACGCATGATTCGCTGGACAGCAACTCGATAAGATCCAAAGTCATTTTTTGTAAGCTATCTTTACTTTTTACTTTTCTCAACGAGCTAAGGCATTCCCTTGGAATATAAGCTCTTTTGATGGAATTCAGGGGTGTGCTGATTATTTCCTTCTCTCTAAATGGACAGAAATAAACGTATCTTGGGAAGTTGTTCCGAAAAGCCTCTAGAAGCATTTGATAATTTTTTGTTGTGTAGAGTTTTTCAGCTCGGAAAAGTTTCAGTCCGCTGTAGTTCCATGTCTTTTTTAAAAAGCGGACATAAAAAAGATTCTTGAAATTTAAGGGAACATATTTTAAGAACGAGAAAACCCTGTCGCTTGGGTGCTCATACCCGAAAACGTTGAATATGAAGCCTTCTTCAGTTATGAATGAATCTCCATCCGTTGGAACCCACTTTTTCGAAGTAACCGTTTCCAGACACCTTGGTAAGATTTTAGTTAAGGCATTAAAAAGCCTACTGCTCAGGCTAGCGTAATGCTTAAGACGGGTTAGAACAAACAGGTTTAGATGAGTGAGTTGAAGTGAACTTACATCCCTATGTAGTTTTTCTTCCAACAGAGCAGAAAACTAAGATATTAAGCGCGATTTTCGGTTCTAAGTCAGCTGTTGATGTTTTGAGATTTTCACTCAGCCAAGGTGTTTCAAACAAAATTTATCAGAAAGACCTTGTGAGAAAACTTCCTTATTCGAATAAGACGATTATTGGAAACTTAAAGTCCTTGACTAACCTTGGAGTTTTGATTGAGAATATGGAGAAAATGGAAAAAGATGGGCGTATCGTATGGGTTAAAGCTTATCAGCTTTCAGATATGGGTAAATGGTTTGCTTTGTTACTTGCTGAAGAAAAAGAGTTGTCTCAAAGAGAGAAAGCAGAGATATTTCAGAACATCTTCAAAATATACATAAGATGGGTAAAAGATCTATCAGAAAAACTGCATGTAAACAAGGAATTGCTAGAGAAAATTTTCATAGAAGAAATGAAGTAGGCAAGGGTGAAAATGATTGAAAACAACCGTTATCGCAGTTGTGGGTAGTAAGAGTTCAGGAAAGACAACCATAATAGAAATCTTAACTAAAGAGTTGACCAAAAGAGACTACAAAGTTGCAGCAGTGAAACACATTCCTGAATCAAGCTTTACATTAGACAGAGAGGGAAAAGACACGTGGAGATTTGCTCAATCTGGAGCTAAAACAATTGTTAGCGTAGCATCTGATGAGATAGCCACCATTGAAAAGATAGATACAACTAAATTTTCTTTGAAAGAGATTTTGCAGAGATGCAAAGACGTTGACTTGATTTTCTTAGAAGGATTTAAAAAGATTGTGGGCAAAAAATATGACATACCTAAAATCGTAACTGTGAAATCTGGTGATGAAGCCTTAGAAGCTTCAAAAAATTTTAGACCTATACTAGCCTTTGTGGGTCTTTACTCAATAGAAACTCTAAAGTTGAACATTCCTTATATAAACGTGCTTGAAAATAGAGAGAAGATTGTGGATATGGTGGAGAAGAATGTCGGAAAAAAATGAAAAGTTAATAGTCAAGATTGATGAGAAAAGCTTGCCCATGCATCTCTTCGTTCAGAGAATAATAAGAAAGACGGTTTTAGCTATGCTTTCAACCTTAAAGGGCGTTGAGATTCAAGGCGATGAAACTGTCGAAATAGAGGTTAAGAGAGCCGCCTGATTCTGCTTTTTGAGTTGAACTGTGGGGTTTGGAGATTCTCTTTAGTGGGGAGAAGGTAGAAAGGAGAGAGCTTCTTGAAAGAAGGAGGGGAATTCTCCAAACCTTTCCACTCTTGGCGGCTCTTTAATACTTGAAGCTTAACCTCCTTTAGAGAGCTTTAAAGGCGTCAAACCATCGTTTATATAAGGCTATCATGTCAAGGGAAACGCTTGGTTTTCTCTCTTCGAGTATTTGTCTGAAGTCATCCATTCTTAATTGTCGGGGCTTAGCCAGTTTGTCAGCAGCTTGACCT
Organism: Candidatus Bathyarchaeota archaeon; assembly: GCA_030589055.1. Lineage (GTDB taxonomy): Archaea > Thermoproteota > Bathyarchaeia > Bathyarchaeales > Bathycorpusculaceae > SOJA01. The sequence continues at coordinate 2,921 of JAUUWK010000036.1, forward strand.
GACTCGAAGAAATCGCCTATGACCTTCAGATGTGCCGATTGACATACATCCTTTATGTCGCTTCCTGAGAATCCTTCTGACAGCCTAGCTAACTCGTGTAAATCGATGTTTGATGCTAACTGTAAATTGCGTGTGTACAGTTTAAACATCATTAGGCGAGCGTGATGACCAGGAAGCGGCACCAAAATCCTTTTTTGATACCTTCGGATAAAGGGCCAATCCAAGTCCCATGGCTTGTTTGTTGCTCCAATAATGTAAACGTGTAGATTTTTACCCTTGTCAATAACTCCATCCATCTCTTTCAAGAACTGGTTTCTGACACGAACTTCTCCGCCTACTTCGTTCGAATGCTTTCCCATGAGGGAGTCTAGCTCGTCGATGAAAACTATGACGGGTCTTCCTTCCACAGCTGATTTTCTAGCTGAACCGAAAAGTCTGGCAACATTTTTTTCACCTTCTCCCACCCATTTAGACATTATCGAGGCGGCGTCAATAGAGATGAAGTCGGCATCTATTTCCGTCGCTACTGTTGCTGCTAACAACGTTTTTCCACAACCTGGCGGTCCAAATAGGAGAATCCCTCTGGGCCATCCCAGCGGGAATAGGTCTGGTCGTTCAACCGGATAGACTATGGCTTCTTTTATTGCCCTTTTTGCATGTTCGAGTCCAACAACTTCTTCCCATTTTACATTCGGTTTTTCCTTTACTATGAGTTCGTCATAACTAGCTTTTTCGCCTTGAGGGGTTCTTACGTTTTCAACTGTTTTGTTGGCTCCTTCTTGCGATTGGATAGGTGTTGCTGTACCTAGTAATGCCTTTATTCTTTCCTGGTAGGATATTGCTCTTTGTATGTAGACTTTGTTTAGGTTGTATTCTGGATATAGTTGAACTAGTTTCAGAAGAGTTTCTATGGCCCTCTGATACATTGTTATTGCCATACCTTTGGAATGTTGCTTGTCCAAACGGACGGCTTCCAAGGCATAGTTAGTTGCGGATTTTTCCAGTTCTTGTGGAGCACCCATAAACTTTTCACCTTGCTTTGGTTTCAACTCTCACCTTGCCCTTAGCCCCCAAGCTCTGAAGAGCTTTTTCAATGTCATCATATGAAGAATTCAATTCAACAGAACATTGCATCAAATCCACTTCTCCTTTACTCTTCTTAACGTATTCCAAGAGGACATCCTCCAATGAGGACTTTTCAACTCTCAGCGAAACCTCTTGAATCTCTGCTTCCTTAAAAGAAAGGAGATTTTGGGAAGAAATGGCCTCTGTTTCAACGGTTTCTTGACTCACTATTTGTGAGCATGTTGCCGTCAATGCAACCATCTGTTTAACAGGGATTTCCTCTGGAGTTTCGAGGGCGGCGGGCGGTTCGGGAAGCTTTATAGCGATTTTTTCTTCTAGGATGTTTGTGACCTCTTTCAGTATTTTCTCTCCACCTAGCGTCGTCTTGTTTATTGGAATCACTGACGGGTCGATTGTTATTCTTGTTGTGTAAAGGGTCTCGCTTATTATGTCGTTAACTCTGTTGAGTTCTGACGAAACATCTGGTAATACTTCAAAAAGCTGTTTTGAAACGCTTTGAAGCATTCTTAATGCTGGTTTCAAGTCGATAATTATGTCGCTCAGTTCTCTTATTGTTTCGAGTCTAAGGATTACCCGTTCGATTGTCAGTCCCACATGGTAAAGGAACTTTATCAGTTTCTTGACTTCTGCTATTTCGTTTGCGCATATCGTGGCTCTGTCTTTGTTGTGGTTTTTTAGAGCATGGACGCAAGTTTGGAATAGAACTTCGTCTCTTTTCTTCAGTCTGAAGGATACTTGTCCAATTCTGTGTTGCTCGATTTTCAGTTTATGCATGGACTTACCGATTACTTCCCGCAGTGGTGGAGGGTTCCTTTGGAAAAGATTTCTGATATCAGCTCCCTCCGCCCGCTATGCTTAGCCTAAACGCTGGACTCGCCCACTTCTTTCACGTAGACTACTACTGGTGGCTCTGGAAGACTTGGTGACTGCCCCAGGGTCGCTGGGGCTTCCTCCTGAGCTGTTGGTTCTTCTGTGGACTCTTCGTTAGCCTCTTGTTCAGTCTGTGGCAGTGTTTCGCCTAGAAGGATGTTCGAAAGCTTATTCTTCACAGTTTCTAGGTCGCTTTTCTTCATGTTGATGCTCTTTAGACATTCTTGTATTATCGTGAAAGCTGTCTGGTAAGGCTGATCATCGATTTTTCCTATCTCGTGTTCGATCTCAAGATTAACTAAAGCATAGTTCAAGTCTTTAATTTCTTGGGCACAACTAACAGTTTCCTTATCTATTTCTTCTGTTATGGTTTGGGCTTCACCTTTCAGCTGACTTAAGACACCTTCAAAGCTCTTATGCAAATCTTCGTATACTTCAGGCGAAATTTTGTTTTTCTCTACAAGCCCTTTTAGAGCTTGGTCTTTACGCCATATTAATGGAATTTGATCGCAAAAGTTTCTGGCTTTAGTGTTTATTTTGGATAGAAGAATAATCTCTGAACCTTCAACTTTTAGGCTTTCAGCAGGATATTTCACAAGTTTGCCGTTTCCCTGTTCAATGTAGGCGGAATTAACTCTACCATTTGGGTTTACAGCGAATGATGTAACTATGCCTATTCTGCGTCCGTATTCATCTTTTATTTGTTTTCCGATCGAGATAAAAAGGTTGGATTCTTGCGTCATAATAGTCATCTCCTATGCGTCTGAGTTCTAGGATGTTTCAGTAGCAGATTTTTCGCCGAACGGTACGGAAGGGATTCCCGCTGGCAGTTCTGGGAACTTCTCTTCAATTTTCTGTTCTGCAACGGCTGCGGCTTCTGTGAGAATTTTCTGGGCACCTTCGCTAGCGGTTCCAAAGTTCATTGAGAACCCTGTGTTTTCTCCAGCTTCCATTATTATTCCGCTTAATAAGTCGCCTATCTGCCCCAACTCCCTTTCCGCTTCTGGAAACATGTTCGCCATTCCTGATTTAACCGCTCTTAAAACGCCTACCGCTGGGCCGAGCGTTGTAACTACGTCTCCGAGTTCTGATACTGTTCGTAGTCTTAACCCGATTTGTTCGAGGGCAAGTCTTGCATGCATAATCATTCTTTCCATTTTTCTGATTTCAGCTAATTCATTAGCGAAAACGTTTGCTCTTGCCATGTCATGTTTTGTGTAAGCATCCACGATTCTAGCAAAGATGGATTTGTCCCTTTTGCTGAACCTTTCACTGGCTTGATCTAGCTTTTGTATTTGCACGTCTAAGCGTTTAACAGCCATGTTAAGTCTTGGCTTCAATGGACCTGGCGGTCTCACTGCCACTTTAATGCGCTCCGTTATAGGTTGGTCGTCACGCCTATCTTCCCACCTTTTAGCAAATCTTTCTGACAAGTTAAATACCTCTGAACATGATAGTACGTTTAAACAAATCTTATACATTGCTAACATGCTGAAAACATTCACGTATATACGTAGGAATATACAAGCTTCTAAAAACCGTTTTAAGCTTTAATTTTACAGTGAAAAGAGATGCTTACTGCTTTCACTGAAATAGACAAAAACGTGTAAGTTAGACTAAAAAGGGGCTTAGAATCTTAATGTAAGCAAAGGTGAAAAAAATGGGTGAAAGATTAAAGGTTTTCGGGATAGTAACGCTCTTAGGATTCATGGCGGGAATCATAGCAGACCTAACCGCAACACATGTGATTCCATGGCTTATGACAATACTACCGGCATTTCTTAGCGCAAGATATCTCCTGTCAGGACTTGCTGGAGCCTTTCTGACACTGGTCTTAGTAAGCGTATGGGCATATATCACGGGTCCATCAGAACCATAGCAAACCGCTCTCTTCACATCTTTCTTACTTCTGTATTCCTAGTCTAAAACCTACCATCTGAGTATTTTGGACTCAGTTGCGGGAAAACTATTCATTCTCTTTCGGTCAAAGCATCTCGATCTAAGAGTCAAAGTACCTCGATCACTTCATCGTCCAATTCTTAGGTAATAATACCCAAGTTATTTACATTTTCGGAAATCTCACTCCGTCTATTTCAGTGACAAAACCAAATCTCACTTCAACTATCTGCATGCTCTACTTACAGTGATTAACTCCAGCCATGTTCCAGATTGAATCTTTAACAATTTTTCCGTGTCTTGTTCCGTAGTAGAGACCTGTGACAAATCCAGCTGATGGAAGTAAGAGTTTTGAAATGAATTTATGAAGTAAAGGGTTGTGAATTCGGAATTCAAGAAAGGATGAGCGCCAAATGTGAACATTGTATTCCCAACATCTTGTGAGAAGCTCCCACCTCAGCTTGGAAAGGGAATCCAATTCAGCTCCATGTTTTTTGCTCAAAAGGGAACCTTCTAAAGGAACGAAAAGTAACGGAACAAAAAAAGCTCTATATTGGTTTAGGTCGTCAATCAGTTCAAGTGTCGCTATTACGTCATGTTCAGTTTCATCCGGCAAACCTATTATTAATGTAGCAAGCGGGTACCAATCGTTGTCGTTCAAAATTCCAAAGGCTTGAGAGACGAGTTCTCTCCAATCTTCAGGTTTAAAGGGAAGCGGTTTCCCCACCATGTGTTTTCGGATGAGACGAGCACTACCAGTCTCTATTCCCGTTTCAGCCGTTACAATCGGTTTCCCATGGTAACCAAACCAGCTGTGTTCAATCAATATCTCTGACGCTTCCTTAATCATGCTGGGATCGCAAACAACAGGGGCCAACGACATGTGAGACGGCTGGATAACTTTCACTCCTGGATTCGAGGCGACGCTTCTGAGCAATTTCAAAACCGCTTCTTTATTGGGAATGAAACCGTTGTTTTTGGCACGGTATAGAAAAATGTCTTCAGTGCCGAGAGTTATCATGTCAGCTCCTTCTTTTGCGTTAACTTCCACTTCTTCCATAATTTTGTCTAGTGAGAAGTTTCTTCTTTTTTGCATTGTAGGTGTGCAAAACTGACAGTTTCGGCCACAACCTCTTGAAATCTCGACACATCCATGAATCGACGCATGCTTTATCGTAGGTATCTCCTCAGCCTTCGGGCTTATATCAACATGAACTACCTGAGGGAGCCTTTTGCCTTTTACAGCTTTAACGAAAAGCCCTGCTATGACAGTTTCACTTTCTCCAGTTACTATACAGTCGATTCCGTAAGATTTTATTACGTTCTTGTATTCAAGCTGCCATGCCCCAGCACCACCAACGATCACTTTTGGTTTGAATTTTTGTAAACTTTCATGCTCCATTAGCTTTCTAAACTCTATTGCGTTCATGGGCTCTCCACCGCCAAGTAACGAAGAATATGTTTTGCTGACGTATCCCATTCCCAACGGATCCATGCCTGATATGCCAACAACTTTTGTGTTTGAACCAACGAAGGAGTCGAGATTGTAAGGATGGACTACAGCTATGTCTGATTCCTCAAATCCATTTTCTAAAAGAATCGCCTCAACTTTTCTGAGACCGTAGGGCGCATATTTTGCGGTTTCATTATGGTTATTTTCTACTGGTGGATACAGATGCTTTCTTACAAGCCGTAATGGTATTGGCCCCTTTGAGAAACCTGATACGAAGGCGATGAAAGGATTTTTATGAAATTCACTCATTTCCGTCGCTGACGCTGTTAGAATGATTTTTGCGCCTGGTTCACTTGTCATGTTTTCCCTTCCACGGTTAAATTCCCTAGGTCTTTGTCGAAGACAAACACGGTTACGGCGTATTGTACGCCAAGACTTTAAAAAATCTTGCCTCTTCCGAATCTTGCGTCTTCACCTTTCTCAAAAGTGCGGAGGTAAACCTACAGTTTCTTTTTCCAAGCTTTGGAACTCTACCCTCTATGGTATGTATGCACGACAGCTATTCTGCTCCAAATGTGCTGGCAGTGCGCAAAACTTTTTATAAAGAAGACCTGTAAAGTGGCAAGAGATTTCAGAATTGCTAGGTTTAGGCAAAGAATAAACCTTCTTTCAAGATAATAGTTTGTGGCGATATCCTGTTAGGAGTGGAAAAGCCTTAGGGTCTAATGTCTTTAAGTTGCTTGCTTGACCAGTCTGTGATGCTTTGGTTGAATTAGGTTTTTCCGAGCCTACGCTCCCTCGGGTTATGCCTATTCGCCGATCTTAGCCCTGGAAAACGTGTTTTCGATTGCACCCACTGGAAGTGGGAAGACAGAGCCTGTTCTTCTGCCAATATTCTCAGATTTCATCCAACAGAATACTAAAAAAGGCATACCAATAGTTTACATTACTCCCTTAACAGCCTTAAACCGACACATGTTAAGGCGTTTATCGTTCTGGGCTTCCAAGCTTGGTGTTTCAATTGAAGTCAGACACGGTGACACAGGGATAAAACTTCGCAGGAGACAAGCCCTTTTCCCGTCCAACATGCTTGTTACCACGCCGGAAACCCTTCAAGCCATCCATCCGGGTTCGCGTATGAAGCAGCATCTAAGTCATGTTAAACATGTCATTGTGGATGAGGTGCATGAACTAGCATCAAGCAAGCGTGGAGTCCAACTGACGATAGCGAGCGAGCGCTAAAACAAAGACCGTTTCTCATTTAAATAGCCAGTATGAAAGGTTTAGTAGCAAGTGCGCACTGAAAGAAGTGATCA
>JAUUWK010000016.1 GCA_030589055.1 Candidatus Bathyarchaeota archaeon
GAAGTTTTCAAAGCGACTAAAGAGTTCAGTCTTGTGACCACCGTACTAAAGACCACCTATATCACGGACGATTGAAAGCACATCACTTCTGATTTTTCCCAAAGTTTCAGGAGTCAAATGAAGCCTTTGAATAGCAAACTCCGTTACTTCCTCTTTAGAATAAACTTCCACCAGTTACAGGTACATATAAAGACATTAAAGGATGACAGCTAATGATTTCTTATCGTTGCCTTTTTCCGATTATGTAGTTTTCCACCCATTCTTTAGCTATAGAATCTGGCATTTGAGTTGGCGGGTGTTTAAACGCGTACGAGGATATGCTTATTAATGGACCAGTTATTTTGCGATCTAGAGCGATTTTTGCCGCTCGTATCACGTCGATTACTACGCCTGCACTGTTAGGTGAGTCCTCAACCTCAAGCTTAGCCTTAATTGTCACTGGCTGGTCACCGAATTTTCGGCCTTTAAGCAGTATATAGCAGATTTTTTTGTCACCAAGAAAAGGCACGTAGTCCGATGGTCCAATCCTCGTCGGCACGTCATATGGAACGAGGCTTGTAACAGCTTCAGTCTTACTGATTCGCTTCGTTTTCAGTCTTTCCTCAACTGTCATGTTTTGGAAGTCTGTGTTTCCGCCCAAGTTTAGCTGATAAGTTTCGTCAACTATTACTCCCCTGTCTAAGCAGAGCTTAACCAAGTTTCGATGCAGAATCGTTGCGCCCAGTTGGCTTTTTATGTCATCTCCAGCTACAGGTAGCCCTTTGTCCTCAAATTTCTTGCTCCATTCGGGATCTGAGGCTATGAATTCCGGTATGCAATTGACGAAGGCGCATCCAGCTTCCAAAGCGGCTTGGGCGTAAAAGCGAGTTCCGTTTCGACTTCCAACAGGCAAATAATTCACAAGCATGTCTGCATTTGTTTCTTTCAGGATTCCTACAGTATTCGCCTGTTTGATTTCGCTATTATTGTAAACTTTGAAGGGTTTTTTCATGTGTTCAGCCACCCCGTCGAGAATTGGGGCTGGCGAAACCTTCACACCTAAGGGCGGCACTTCTGCGAACCTTGCACAACAATTGGGTTCAACAAATATGGCTTCAGCTAGATCTCTACCAATCTTGTTCTTGTTCACGTCGAAAGCCGCAACGAATTTTATGTCTCTTATGTGGTATCCGCCAAAATTCACATGCATGAGACCATGAACCGCAACGTTTTCCTTCGCATCCTTATAGTACTCAACTCCTTGGATAAGCGCGGACGCGCAGTTACCCACTCCTGCTACGGCGACACGAATCTCCGGCAAATTGTCACTTCCTTCTCTTCATTACACAGTCAACATTCTTAAAAGCTCTCTCTCTATAACTCTTCCTAGAGAATAGACAAAGTTAAAAGGGAACATGAAAATAAAACATTAGAAGAGAGGCGAAGTCTTTGGATGAAAGTGAAGTTGAAGTGAAATACGCGCCCTTTAAGGAGATCGTGGTTATGCAACGGAATTTCTTCTCATCTCCAGATGAGATAGCAAGGTTTGCGTGGATAATTGCTGGGGGTAAAACAGCGGGGTTATACTGGGCTGAAGGAGTGGTGTTCGTTTATTTCCCTCTTTCTGCATCAACGGAAATAGCAGCAAAAAATCTTGTCGAAAACGGACGGGTCTACTGGACTTTTGTTGGCTATTCACTAATGCAAAAATACCAACCAGTAATCGAAACAAAGGAAAAGATTATGGTCCCAGTAATTAACATGTCCGCTAATCCAATGTTTAAAAAAATCGCAAACTGGCTGAAGAAACAAAAATAACCCGGGTTCCGAAGAGGTCTGCGAAACTCGTTGAAAACATTATCCATTAAAGGATCAGTCTCCTCCGGAAAAGGCGAAGGAGCAAAATTCATCCAGCTTTCATGGGTAAAGGAGCGGATAACAGAAAAGCTGGGTTTTACTCCATACGCTGGAACATTAAATCTAAAGTTAGCCAAAGAAGAAATTAGACGTAGAGGCTTGTTGAAAAAGACGAAAGCAATAGAGATTTCACCAGCCGAAGGCTTCAGTCGTGGAAAATGTTTCAAAGCCAAGCTAACAGATGACCTTGACTGCGCAGTTATCATCCCAGAAGTCCCGAACTACCCCGAAGATGTGATAGAAATTATGGCGCCAACAAACTTGAGGGATAAACTTAACCTTAGAAACGGAGACTCCGTTGAGATAAAAATCCTGCTGGAATAGGCTGTTATTTCTTGCTTTTCTTGAAGAACCCTTCCAAATATCCTTTTAGGCATTTGTTCTTTTTAAGGTAAAGACCGTATCGCACAAGGCCGTTCATTGCTCTTGCAGCATCTTCCGGAGAAAAATAGGCTGGAATACCAAGTTTGTCAAATCGGCCACGTGTGTGCAATGCCATTTCTGTTTCTCCAATGTCGCATGCGACTATGGGCTTGTCATGTTTACTTGCGATTTTAGCAACTCTGTCAATGTAGTCTTCTTGCAAGGCTGGCGTGTGATGCAGACCCAGCAGTATTATGCCATGGATTTCATGGTCTTCAAAAAGTAGCTTCGTTGCGAGTTCAAACATTTCAGAGGTTACTGAACCAGTCAAGTCCACAGGATTAAGGTTTGTGGCAAACTTCGGAAGCTTTCCTTCCTTCTTTAATCTCTCAAATCTCTGAATGGTTTCTTCAGAGAAACGTTTAACATTCAATCCTTTTATTTCACACTCGTCAACAGCCATCACGCCTGGACCACCAGCGTCCGTAAGTATCCCGACGTTTTTTCCTGCCGCTGGAGGCTGCATAACCAACGCCTTTCCCATGTCGAAGAACTCCTCCATATCTTTTGCCCTTAAAATCCCAGCCTGTGCAAAAGCCGCATCGTATATCCGGTCTGAACCAGCAAGGGCACCAGTATGCGAAGCCGCTGCTCTCGCTCCAGCTTTTGTTCTTCCACATTTCAGGACTACAATGGGTTTTTTCTTTGTAACTCTTCCAGCTACTTCAATGAATTTTCTTCCGGATCTTATGTCTTCAACATACAACAGTATGACCTCAGTTTTCTCATCATAGAACAGATAATGCAGCATTTCTGCCTCGTCTACGTCGGACTTGTTCCCGAAGCTCACAAACTTGCTCACTCCGAGTTGCGAACCCGTCAAGTAGTCAAGGGCTGCAACGCCAAAGGCTCCGCTCTGGGTGACTATTGCTATGCTTCCGCGCATGGGGCGTGGTGTTGCAATCACCTCGTCTCCTGTTGTTAGAACCCTTGTTTCAGGTAAGAACAGCATGTCAACGCCTGTTCTTGAATCGTAGACTCCGAGGCAATTCGGTCCTAAAACCCGTATTCCAGCTTTTTTCGCTACAGTCTTAATCTGGTTTTCAAGTTCGTAGTTTCCGATTTCGCTGAAGCCCGCACTGATTATGACAGCAGCTTCTACTCTTTTGGCTGCTGCATCCTTCATCACATCTATAACATGTTTTGCCGGAACAACAATTACAACAAGTTCGAGTTCTCCAGGAACTTTGATTATAGAAGGGTAAGAATCAAACCCCAGAATCGAATCTTCATGTGGATTAACAGGGTAAATCTCTCCTTCAAAAACTCCTCTTCTCTTGTTATCCGCAAAATTTTTGAATATTACGTGTCCTGCTTTGTTTATCCTTCGGGATGCTCCAACAACAGCAACAGAACGCGGATTGAAGAACGCATGCATCTGCTTTACTGACTGCTCCATTAATATTTCGCCTTCTGCTCTTCCCTAACAATCACTATGGGTTTATGTTTTACTGTTTCCAGCATCTCCCAACTCACATCTGTTAATTCCACCTTGAACTTCTCAGCCATATCCCACACGGTTTTTCCAGAACCAAAGCCCCTCACACGATTTGCAATGTTAGCAATCTTTAAGGCTTCTTCCACGCTTATCTTGCATCCAACCAAAGCAATGGGCGTCGGATGCTTCTTGAGCTTAAACACACGCGAAATCACATAGGATATGAAACCGCCGAGAGAATGAATGCCTTGTGTAGGTTTTGGTCTTGGTGTGAAATGGAAATTTCTAAACGAGTAGGTCTTATCCGTATCGACAATCATCACAGAAACCTTCTTTCCAAGCTTAAGCTGTATTTGCTTGCGTGTTTTTTCCGCTATTTCATCTGCGTTACTCAAGGGCAGACTCACGTAAGCATACGCCAGATTACTTCCGTCAATACCACCTTCAGAACCAAACATCAAAGCCTGCAACAAACCAGTCTGCTGCAAAGCAACCTGCTTATGGCGACTTCCCATTTCCATTGGGTAATCACGAAGGTAATGAAGTGGTCTTTCTTCAAAATGACATAATGGTCCTAGGATGTATCCCCAAACGGTTCGCATCCAATACTTGGAAATTAGCTTTGCGCTTAAACTTGGTTCAATCCTATTCTCGTCGACAATGTTATTTTTCGCTGTTGAAATCGCTTTTTCCGATATAACCACAAAGTCTCCGTCAAATACTTTTTCTTTAACGCCATTAATTATTTCCTCTAAGTAATTTTCTCCAGGCCGCCAATATTTCGTAGCAATGGCCAACGCTTTGTATTTAACCATTTGCATCGCATCAACTTCGCCAAAACAACGAAATCAGAGGCCTCGGAACCGCTTCTTTGTCTCTGCAACATTGCATTCTGACGGTTTCATTTTTCCTTCAGGACAGTAGCCCAACTTCACACATGAAGGGCCAGCATTTTCAAAAAGAGTGGGGACAACCTTCTTGACCCGCTTAAGCATTTCAGTTGCAACCTCTCTTATCTCCCATTGAGCACGAACGCAACACCGCAAATTGAAGAAGTGACGCAATTCACGAGCGTTCATTGTTACGATTATGTTTGTTTTGGCAGCGTTTGGAAGAATAAACCTCGCATCCTCTTTCGGAATTTCCAACTTCAAAAGTTCCTTGTAGGTTTCAGAGATTCTCTCCAATGTTTCATCAAATATTCTCTTTGCTTCTGTCTTATCCGCTACGCTGGGCGGCGTTACATATTTCTCAAGCGTATCATAGGTGACGTAGCGTTGGCTTTGCTGCGTAAAAGATGCAATACGATGCCTGACAAGTTGATGGGTCATAGCTCTGGAAACGCCTTCTATGCTAAAGGTGAAAGATGCATGTTCAATCACTGAAACGTGACCATAACCAGTTACCCGCCTGATTATTCGCTTAGCGGTGTCTGGATCCATTTTTTCCAAAATATCTGAGGGGCTTCCACTTCTTGTTGATGTTAAGGCCGCGGCTCCGCACAGAAGCTCACCATCCGTTGTGTAACGAAGAAGCTTAACCTTCAAACTTTCTAACCTCACCTTCCATTGTTGTATGAAAGTAATAGATTTGCTTTATGCAAAGAAGACTTCTGATTACATTGAAGAGTCTCCTCTGGAAGACTTCTGCGAAGATTTAAATGGATGATTCATACACAACCTAAAAGAAACCGGTCAATACATGTTTTGTTAGAGGTGGATTAACTTGGATTTGCGGTTGATAATGATTCTAATGGAATTTGTGAGTTCTAGCGCGCGCGTGCGCTATAGGAGACACGCCTACACTGCTATTGCTTAGAGGCATAGCAAAAGTCCAATAAACTCTTCTTCCCTCCTTTTTTCTTTCGAAGTCTTTCAGACTCCGATTTTAGCGCATACTTCTTGATTACGTCCACAAGATTTTCTTAGCTAATGTTAAACATGAGTGTAGACTTGGTCGCTTGTGTATCTTCCGCTTTCCATTTCCTTTTCTATTTCACGCAAGAGCAATACTCGCTTAAAAGTTGGCGGATGCGTCGAAAACCACGTGTTTATTCTTGACCATGTTGATCTGGCTTCCTTCTCCATGGCAAGTTCCAACTCTCTTTCGTCTAACACTCCGTCTTTGTCTAGGTCGTATTCTTGTTTTTTAGTCATTATATGATGAATTTCCTGTTTGGCTAGTGCAGGGTCACCTATGTAGAAAGCCCTAGCTCCAGATGGTGGTTTTGGTGAAAGCGATAATCCATAAGTGATTTTTACTAATCCACTTTGGAGGCTTCGAGGCGAGGCAGTTACGTATGCTGAGTAGGCGTCTGCATAGTGTTCCCGTAATCTGCTAAGTTTCATCACGCATAGAAGCGAAATAATGTAGACGATGTAGGAGATTATTCCGATTAGGAAGAATGCAGCTCTTATGCTACCCTCTTCTTTTCTTCTTGAAGAAGGACCAGATAGTCGTGCTGCCATCCATGTTCCCCGAGCAATCAAATACGCGAGTAGGGGTAATGCTGAAAGCAGGGTCATCACAATGTGGTCTTTGTGTTTTACGTGTCCTAACTCGTGGCCGATTACTCCTTTAACTTCTTCCTTGTTCAGCTTGGTTAGAAGCCCCTCATGAACTGCCAAGGTAGCCCCGCTGGCTGTTCTCCCGAAGACAAAGGCGTTTGGCGTATTGTCTGGGACTATGGCTAATTTGGGCATTGGTATCTTGCTTTTGTCTGCTAATTCTTTTACGGTGGATTCGAGCCAAGGGTTTTCTCCGGGTTTCAGGTAGTGTAGGCGTGTTGAGGCTCTAACGATGGCGGGTCCGATGAGATATTGAATCAGTATGAATATTATTGTGCCAATTAAGGCAAAGATTAGAGGAAATTGGAGAATGAACATTATTGCCGCTAAGAATAAGGCGAATATAAAGGCTACTAGAAAAATGGATATGCTCATTGTAAGTTTTAACTCAACCAGTCTACCCATTTTCTCTCAATAACAAAGTAACAACAAAATTGAATTAAAGCTTTCCTAAGAAGAGTCTCGTCATACCGATTTCATCATTTCGCCGTTTGGAAGCATGTTATCTGGATGCGGTATTCCCGACTCCTCCAGCTCATACCGTACGCAACGCGTGTAATCTCCCATACAATATTCCTCTATCCATCTTCGTTCCAGTTTCCCTTCTTCATAGAATGTTTTCACTGGACAAACGATATACCATTTGCAGTTTTTTTCAATTCAATCATCCAGAAACAATGGGCTCTTTAAGTAGAAGTTCTCTTTCATGTGGTTCAAGACTGATAAGAGTTCTGTATCGGGACAGTGTGAAGCCTTGTTTGGATGTCTTTCCGATGGGACAATTGTCGTAGCAGTAGCCACAAAGGAAATTTTTGTCTCCTGTTTTCTCTCTCAGTTTTAGAATGAAATTGACACATGCATTTCGATCAAAGCCTTTTGGCGGAGTCAGGTCCTCTCGGATGGCTTTGGGTGGACACAGATCAACGCAAACTCGGCATTCACGGCATGGATCAAATTTGGTTAGTTTAGAGTCGGGTTCAAGAATGGCATCGGTAAGAACGACTCCAAAGTTTACTCTTGGACCATATTCCGAGGTTATGATGATTCCGCATCTTCCATAGACACCGAGGCCAGCTTCGTAGGCGGCAAGTTTGTATGAAAGGCTGGCTGTCAACGTTTCCTCTCTAAAGACCCCTCTAGGAATGATGGTTCTGTATCCTTTTTCTTTGAGGTACTCTGCCACCTGATATTGCAACCAATCACGGAAAAGATGCATAATCCTATAATCTTTCGTAATCCTTTCCTCTATCTTAATTGAACGATAATAGTCAGTTCCCACATAGACGCCGAAAACAATCACTGAATTACAATCTGTCATAATATCTGTAGGGTGGCAACCTTCAATGACATTATCGAAACCTTTGTCAACCCCTACAACTCGCATCTTGTAGGCACCGAAATCTCTAATAAACTCGTGTAATTCATCTTTCAAATCTCGCTCAAAAACCTTCTTCATTTCAATCAACTCTAAACACGAATAACCCTCATAGGCGTAACAATTATTGAAACTTTTTCATCTTTTTCCTCGAAAGGAACCTCTTTAACAATTTGTATATCGTGAACCGTTGTGGCTACCAGAACTTCTCCAAACATCCTTTTCAGGGTTTGTATTTCTAAGTCACTATAACCGTGTCCTTTTCCAAGTCTATATCCAAATGTGTCAACGGCAACAGAACCTTCAACAACCATGCCGGGCTTAGGAAACCCCTGCGCTTCAACTGCAAATTTGAAGGCCCCTTTAATTGTTGACGCGAAGCGTTCTTTTCCTTTAGCTTTTGCTGAATTGATTACGATAAAGCCTTTCTTAAATCTTGGAGAAGCCACTATCAAAGTTTTTCCGGCTTTAAGGGCGTTTTCTCTGACTCTGCGTTGCGGCGAATCGGGATTAACAAAAACAACTTTAGCCTTTTTCCATTCTTCAAGGTGAGTAAGTCTTTCAGCAGCAGCTTCGGCTCCTTTAAAATTGGGGATTCTGCCTCGACATGGAAGAGGAAAAACCGCGATTCTGGAGCGTTCCATCTCGCTCCAAATTTTTTCTCTTAACAACTGCTTTTTCGAAGATATACTCATGGACATCTACAACAAATCATAAAAAATGAGAGTCTTTAGCGGCTTTTAGATTATTCCGAGGTTTCTGCCGCCTTCTTTGAAGGCTTCTAAGGCTCTGTCTAATTGCTCTGTTGTGTGTTTCGTGCACAGCTGGACTCTGATTCTTGCTTTTTCTCGTGCAACCATTGGGTAGAAGATTGGCAGTGCGAAGATGTCTTTTGTCCACAGATAATCTGCAAGGTCCTTTGAGGTTTTGCTTTTGCCACACATCACCGGAATTATAGGCGTCTCCGTGTTTCCAGTGTCGAAGCCTGCGTCCTTGAATCCATCTAGGAGATGATTACGATTTTCCCAGACTCTTCTAACATGTTGTGGTTCTGTCTCCAGCACGTCTATGGCTGCAATGCATGCAGCAGCAACACCTGGAGGAACAGCACCGCTTAACAGCCAGCTTCTAGCCTTGTTATACGTGAAGTTACGAAGGTCTTGACAGCCAGTGACGTGGCCACCTACGACGCCGAAAGCCTTTGAGAAGGTTCCCATCTCTGCGTGTACATCGTCACGTCCAAGTTTGAAGTGATTCACAATGCCTCGTCCGCCTTCGCCTAATACACCTTCGCCATGCGCATCGTCAACGTAGACACCAGCGCCATGTTCTTTAGCGATTTTAGCTATGTCTGATAGCGGCGCAAGATCTCCATCCATACTGAAAACCCCGTCTGTAAAGATCCAAATGTGATTGTATGGAGGATCGTGTCTTTCTGCTTCGTCCATCACGCGAGTCAAGTCTTCCATACTTTTATGTTTGAATATAGCCCGGTCAGCACGGCATAATCTCACTCCGTCGATTATTGAACCGTGGTTTAACTCGTCAGAAACGAATAGATCTCCTCTGCCAGCAAGTTGGGGAATAAGCCCCTCATTAGCCATGAAGCCTGTTTGAAAAGTCAACGAAGCTGGAGCTTCCTTAAACTTTGCGAGACGACGGTCCAATTCTTCGTGAAGAAGCATATTGCCGGAAATTGATCTGTCGCTACCTGCGCCTGCTCCATATTTTCGGGTCGCTTTTATCGTTGCTTCAACGACTTTTGGATGGGTTGCAAGGTTCAGATAGTTGTTTGCACAAAGCATCAAAACTTCTTTTCCGTCTACAGTGCAGATGGGTTCGCTTGCGCTTTCCAGAACCCTAAGCTGCCAATTGAGACTTTCTCGAACTAAGCGTTGATATTCTTCACCTAAGTATCTTGTTGGATGACGTGAAACTGCCACATTAATCACCTTTTACAAAACTTACTTTCACTTTCTTTTAATCTTTACCCATAGCCCTTTCACAATCATATGTTATTTTCGCATTTCGCTCTTCTCAAACAGAAAAGTGGAAAAGACGAGTTTGACTAGCGCGCGTCAGATGCATACCAAATACGCCTCCCCAATAAAACTAGTCCAACTAAGAAAACTAGACCTACAAGACCCATTCCAACGGGATTATCAGTTCTGGTTGTGTCTAATTCCTGCAAAGGTGCAAAAACTACGAAGAAAGCTAGTGCTCCGCCCACGAGGGTAAAGCGATGTTTTTCGCTTGGTTCTTTCCATTCATACCTTTTAAGTAATTTTGTGTAGAGCAAAACAAGTGCGGGACCGAAGAGCAAAACAATAGGCCACCATGGCATTAGGGTGGGCGTTAACCAAAAGCCAAAAAAGAAGACAAAGGTTCCAACAGCGCCAATTGCCCACATTAGAGATAATCTGGGTAAAGGCCTTTTACCGCAACTTCCCCATTCTGCCGGAAGCTTGTAGGCAGCATAGCCAAATAAGATCATTGCCAAGACTGTAAGCAAATACTGTGAAAAAGGCGGCCAATAGCCAGAAATCGAAGCAAACAAGACGAAGCCGATGACGACGATGCTTGTAAGAAGAACGAAAACTGCCTTGAACATTCTGTTGCTCACCCAGCTTTCACGACGATTTTGAGGATACGCCAGCTCTACTAATACAATGGGTATGGTGATACTATAGACGGCGTGGTAAATTGTAAGCATCACAGCCCAAACCCAGTTGATGTCAAGCCACCTACCGTACACGGCCAGTTGCCCCAAGTCAGGCCAGCCAGGATTGAAGAAACTACAAACCATCAAACCCTCCTCCAAGATGCCATATGCAGCACCGAGCAACAACACCGAGCCTATGCCTTTATTCCAACGAACCTTCAACTCCCTCACAATCACGGCGCCACTACCATAAAGCGATACAAGCATGACGAAACCGAAAGGACTGAAGAACTCCACTGGCGGTGCAGAACCAGAAAGTAGCTCACCAATAGCAGGTGACAACAAGAAAAGAGCTAGAGCCGGAGAAAGTTTGGGTAACTTCATGGTTTTTTACCTGAGCTTGCTAATAGATATTACATTTTGTATGTCTTGTTTATAACGAAACTCCACAGGCTAAGAGATGTCCACATAGAATATAGCGCTGAACTATGCAGAAAACGAAATCAACAGCAGGACCAAACTACTAAAAATACTAGAAAACAATGCAGAGATAAAACAAACTGGAGGGAGAGGTCTGAAACCTCTCAGCTGTACGACGGGTCGGACAACGTCTTAGCGCTTCGAAGTCTCAAACCTCTCCAACGTAATACTAGCGCGTGCTAGTTATAATAAAATTTTTCAAAATAACAATTAACGCAAGAAAAGAAAAAAATTGTGTACGCATATTATTCCAGATCGATCAGGATTTCAATTGCTTTTTCTATGAAATGAACGCATTTGTCCATGAAGACGTTTGAGTTTCTCGCACCTTCCAGTTCCTTTGGATCTGTTAGATCACATCCAATGAGGTCTCGACACAAAACGCCGCCACAACCCTTCTTGAATTGATTATAAAACTCCAGTGCTAACGAGTATGCCTTTTCTCTTTCCTCAACAATGGGCTTATTTGCTCCGTATTTCAAACCAATTGCAATAACTCCTCCAGTTAACGCACCGCACAAAGATCCCCGTCTTCCAATTCCCCCTCCAAAGGCTGAGGCAACCTTCGGCTCCAAATGGTTCTCTACATTCCAAAACTCCTGCATAGCAAGCAAGACACTTTGAGCACAGTTATATCCTTCCCTAAAGTGCGAAGCTGCTTTTTCTACGTAAACAGATTTATCAACTGTCAAGATTCATCACCTACGTTTAGATGAACTTTTTGACTTTATAACTGTCTAAGCCAAGAAAGAATTTAGGAGAGTTTTATAAAGCCTTGACTTAGTTTACAGTTGGAAATTCACGTGTGCAGATTTGTGTCTTGTCTTCAAAAGATTTGGGGACCAATGCTAAATGAGGAACATAAAGCCGAAAGAAATCTCAAAAGAGGTTGCTAGACGATTCCTTGTTTCAAGGCAAGGTTTTCTTCAGAAAAAAAGAGGCAAAGATGGAACGTTAGAAGCGATTAGACGGCTTGAATGTATCCAAATAGACCCAATTAGCGTTGTACATCGTAACCAGCATTTAGTTCTTCATAATAGAATTGTTGATTACAAGCCTTCTTACTTGGAGCAGCTCCTGTACAAGGATAGGCTTCTGTTTGAGTATTGGTGTAATGAAAAATCCGTAATCCCTCTTGAAGATTTCCCTTACTTTCGCTATCGAATGCAAAATCCATCAGAATTTCATTCTCCTTTTTATGAACGCCTAAAAACCAGAAGAAAAGAAATGAAAGATGTAATCGCTTATGTTCTGTCAGAAATCAGAAAGTGCGGGCCACTTTCTGCGCGGGAATTTAAGCAGAAGGGAAAGGTCAAAGGCAAAGTAGCAACGAGTATTTTGAACTTACTTTGGGACTGCGGTGAACTCATGATTCATCACAGAGAAGGACGTAGACGACATTATGACCTTACGGAGCGCGTGCTTCCACCAAACATAGAGGTGAAAACTCTAAGCAGAGAGGAGTATGAGCGATTTTTAATTCAGAAATACATGAGAGCCTACGGACTTGTTGACACGCGTGATTGGAGGTTTGGCTGGCTACCATTAAAAGCCTCTCAAAGAAAAACGGTAGTCAAAGAAATGGTTGAAAACAATGAGCTATGCCCAGTTAAGATTGAAGACGTTAAGCATGTGTACTACGTTTTGGAGGAAAATTTGAGTCTCTTTGACAATTCGGATAAATATGTAAGTGAGAGGATTCATTTCGTTGCGCCTTTGGACAATCTTTTGTGGAATCGCAGAATGATTTCTGAAATCTTCAACTTCAACTATTCTTGGGAAGTGTACAAGCCCCCAGAGAAGAGAATTTATGGTTACTACGTTATGCCGATTCTGCACCGGACACGCTTCATTGGAAGACTCGACCCAAAACTTGACAGACAAAACAAGACAATGATCATCAATTCTATAATTTCAGAAGAGAAAGACTTCCACAGAGATGCTTTAGTAAGTGAGTTTGCCGCGGCCATTCAAAGATTCCTTAAACTCCATGAGGTATCTCAAGTCAATATTGAGAAGACTCGCCCAAAAGAATTAAGATATGCTTTAATGCGCGAGTTGAGTTGACCCGTGTTAAGCGTTTCGCCCACACCCTTGCGCGCGCGTGGTCTTAAGAAAGATCCTTTGAACCCTGGTGAAAAGTGGAGGATTTCACCATCTCCTTCAGAAGTGAAAGAATTCGAAGTTGAAAGAACCCCACACATTGTGATTTTCCACATAGGTGGTCGAGAAATTGGAAAGATAATTGAAAATCCACCGTCTAACAAGACGATTGAAGAGGAAATACTCCAAATAGCGAAACAACGAAAAAGCGGATGAACCAGTGAGAACTGAGAATATTGCGTCGAAAGAATTGTGACATGTATGTAAGTGAATATCAATAACTTTAATACTTGAAGATTGAGATTCTAAATCTCAAAGGAGGAATAAAAATACGTCTCACATTATTTGCCATATAGAAATTCCTACCACAGACGTGAAGAAATCTGGAGAATTCTACAAGAAGCTTTTCGACTGGGAAATAGATTACAGCTTTGGCTCTGACTATGCAATCTTTAACACTGGAGAAGGACAACTAACT